>JBHGBF010000107.1:0-26918 GCA_041946865.1 Acidobacteriota bacterium
CGCGCGGAGTCGGCGGAATGGAGATCTTTGCCGACGACGTCGATCGGCAGGCCTTTTTGTCGCTGCTAAGCGACTTAGTGAACGCCGGAGTTCTGATCATCCATTGCTTCTGTCTGATGTTGACCCACATCCACCTGCTCGCCGAGACGCCCTGGGGTGAAATGAGTCGCTGCATGCACCGTCTGCTTGGACCCTATGCCGAGCACTACAATCGGCGACATCACCGCTCGGGACATCTCTGGCAGGGGCGTTACAAGGCGCTCCTTGTGCAGGACGGAGATTACTTCCTGGAGGTGTCGCGCTACATCCATATGAACCCCGACCATAATCCGAAAACCAAGCCGGTGGAGACTTACCCCTGGTCGAGCTACTCCAACTACACGGCTGGGGAGGGCCTGGTCAATTGGGTGGAAACCGGTCGACTGCTTTCCTACTTCCATAGTCCTGAGGACTACCGAGTCTTTGCGGAAAGCCGGCGCACGGAGCCTCTGGTTAGCCCCTTTGATAGCGCGGTGGCCGGCTGCCTGTTCGGTGATGATAGCTTTGTGAAGCGTGTACAGGAGTGGTTGAAGGGGAAGGCCGCTTCGCCGGACGTTCCGGCCCGCCGAGTCCTGGACCGTTGGGGCTGTTCTCCGGATATCGGTCTTATTGCTGACCTCGTGCGCTCGACCTTTTCGGGTCTCTCCGAAAACCGCCGCAATCAACTCCTCGGTTTCGTCCTCTGGAAGTACACCTGGCTGAAGGGAGTCGAGATTGCGAAGATCATCCGGCGTACCCCTGGTGCGATAAGTCAGATAGTGCGGCGCATCGAGCTGACAGGGTCCACAGACAGTCAGCTTGCTTCGGGGCTTGAGACGATCAGGCTGCGATTGGAGCAAAGGCGAGAGGGCAACCGGTCGATATCCGTCCACCCGGATGACTGGCTGCGCCGAGAGAGGCTGGAACCTATCGAGCATCTTCCTGGAGCCGTGACCCTTGCCAGTCGTCGCCGAAGGAAGTTCTCGGCATTGCCACTTCTCGAAAACTAAATTCTTTAGACACGGCCCCAGTCTCTGCGTTCTGAGAGGATGCCATCGGTTGCCGTTTCGGCGGGCAAAGCTTAGGACGCGAAACCGGGCCTGGAAATCGCTTCCAAGCCCCTTTTCCGGGGGGGGCCCTCAGTCCGTTAAGCTGCTGATAAGGTGGCAGATCCTCAGGTCCGACCCCAACTCTGAACTCAGAAATTGCAGCCACAGTTGCCTCCCGGCTTTGGCCGTGGCAACATTGGCGGCCGCGGTTCTGGAATGAAAGTAACCTCTCAGTCTCGTTGCCTTGGTCTCCTGTCGCTAGCCTCCGGCTTGCTTTTGATCGTTGACGCCGCCCGCGCCTCTGACCTGGTCGAGGCCAGGCCGCTGACGGACGGGATTCTGCTGCTTCAATTTGACGACGGGTATATCGAGTACCACGGCTACGGCCAGTCGAGCGACCGGGACACCGCCTTCAACCACCCGCTGGATCTTGGCCGGGCTGCGAGCCCGGGGAGCTACCTGATATCGAGTCCGGACGACCCGGCCTACGCCTCGCCGCTCCGCCCGACGCGTGTCGGCCGAAAGAGCAAGGGTAAGGACTTTTCGCGCAAGTGCCGATGGAACGGCTCCGCCTGCGTCAACGAGATTGTATTCGAGCACCAGATTTATCTCGTGCTCCCGTCGCGCCTCGAATCCGGCAAGAACTACAGGGTCGAGCTCGGCGAACTGGCCGACAATTTGGACGCGGCAACGATCCTGTTTGACGAACGCCGTGTCCGCTCCGAAGCGATCCACGTCAACCAGGTCGGATACCTGCCCGAATGCGACTCAAAGTTCGCCTACGTCTCGCACTGGCTGGGAGACCTTGGCGGGTTGCCTTTGGATGACCACGCCGGAGGGCCATTCGAGATCCTGGACGCGCGGACCCGGCAGCCGGTCTACGCAGGAGCGATGCGTCTTCGCTACCGAAAGACGCAGCGGGAAACCGGGCAGTCTGGTGATACGCCAGGCGGGAATTTCTCGAACGCCGACGTCTGGGAGTGTGATTTCTCGTCTTTCTCCACACCCGGCGAGTACGTCGTCAGCGTGCGGGGAATCGGGTGTTCGTTTCCCTTCGAAATTGGGCAGCAGGTGTACCGGCAAGCCTTCTATCTCACCGCCAGGGCGCTCTATCACCAGCGTGCGGGGCTTCATCTCGACAAGAGATTTACAGATTGGCCTCGCCCCGCCGATCACTCCCCCATGTTGAACGGCACGTCGATCCGCTACACGACGCTTCGGTTCATGGATCAGACGATAGAGAGCGGGAACAAGGAAGAAGTCTACAGTCACCTGGCGAGTTGGAACGTGGAATCGTGCGGTTGGTATCACGATGCGGGGGACTGGGACGGGTATCCGTCCCACTCGGTCGTGCCGAAGACCCTCATGACGATTTACGAGTTGGCGCCCGAGCGCTTCGTTGACGGAGAATTGGACCTGCCGGAGAGCGGAAACCGAATCCCAGACATCCTGGACGAAGCGGCATGGCTGGTGAACTATTACCGCAGAAACGTCGGTCCGACAGGTGGCATCTTTGGTTCGCGGATTACCGGCGACCTGGCCGGGCGCGAACAGGACGGGGTTCCGTCCTGGGAGGATCCACGCGAGTGGGTCGCTTTCGGGGAGGAACCGCCGGCTTCGTTCGATTTTGCGGGGATGGCGGCACAACTTGCATATTGCCTCAAGCAAGTGGACACGCGACCAGGGCGGCGCGGGATGCGGCGGCGGCAAGGTGGTCCGAACCTGCGGAGCGAGGTTGGTTCCCTGCTTGACTCGGCCAGGCGCGCATACAGCTGGGCCGAGAACAACCTGCGGCCCGGGGACGAGGCCAAAGTCAGGGATGCGCGCATGTACGCCGCCGCCTGGCTCTATAAGACGTCCGGAGACCCTGCCTACCAGGAGCAGTTCCGGATCGACAATCGGGTTCGGGCGGCTGATACGAGCGCTTTCGAGAGCCAGAAATGGGGAGTCTGGGCCTACGTCACCGTCCCGGACGGATGCCCGGGTCTTGACCAAAGCCTGAAATCCGATCTGACGGCTGCCGCAAAGGCCTTCGCCGACAGCGAGAACCTGTCGGCGGCCGGCCGGCGCAGTTATCGCCAGGCCGGTCACTTCTGGATGCCGATGCTGATCGGGCAGGCGACCACGCCCTGGGTCATGCCGAGCATCGTCGCTTACGAGCTGGGCGGAGACCCGAAATACCTGCGCTCGGTGATCAACACCGCAGACTACATGCTGGGCGGAAACCCGTTAAATATGACCTGGGTTACGGGGCTCGGCCATCGGTCACCCCGGGAGATTCTCCACCTCGACGCCTGGTATGACGGGATCGCCGAAGTTATCCCTGGTATCGTACCCTATGGTCCACACCGGGGTGACCGAAACGGCTGGAACGGGCCGTGGGACGCAGACTACGCGCGGGAACGGGCCGTCTACCCGGAGGTGAGCCAGTGGCCCGGCCACGAACTCCACTTCGAGAACCGCTATTGCCCCATCACCAACGAGTTCACGATCCATCAGAACATTGCGCCCGCGGCCGCGGTTTACGGCTACCTTGCCGGGTCCCCAGACGCTTTCTCTCCCAATCGTCCACCGTCCGCGCAGCTTTGCGCCCCGCTTCACGGAGCCGAATACGAGAGAGGTCAAGTGTTCGTGCTTGGCGCCGCGACCGCGGACGCGGATGGATGGATCTCGCGAGTCGAATTCTACCTGGGACGGCATAAGGTCGGAGAAGCCACGTCTGCTCCGTATTCGTGCGAGTATCGGGCTCTCCTGACGGGCAGTTTCCAGGCGACCGCCGTGGCCTACGATAACAAAGGACGGAAGACCGCCTCCGAGAGTGTGACCATCACCGTCCGATAGGATCAGGTCGGACCGGGTCCGACCCGTAATTGAGCCGGTCGTACCTCTCGGTGTAGGGCGTCTCCATTTCCCACCGCATGCCGGGGTTCAACGTGAATCGAGGAGTAATCTTGAAATCGTCCTGGACAAACAGGGCGAGGTAATGGGTAAATCAAGGACGATCTTGTCCCGCACCTGGACGATGATCCCGTTTCGGACGGCCTTTTTGAAACCCGTCAGCTCAGCTGATACCGTATAGCGGCCCGGCATCAGAAATGGGACGACGTAATTACCCTGAATCCAAGAATCTTGCGGCAACATTGCGGCCTTCCCCCGATGGTAGAATCTGCTCGTGAAACGGCGGCGACCTCGACTTTTGTTCCTCGCAATTCTGGTGGTGCTATTCGAGACGACGCAGCTGCCCGCCAACGGAAGCCGGTTGCCCATCCAGCTGGTGGTCGATGAATGGCTGGTAAAAGACGGGCTGCCTCCCGGCGGCATTAGATCGATTGTTCAGACTCCGGACGGATACCTCTGGCTCGCAAGTTCCGGTGGGCTCGTCCGCTTCGACGGCGTGCGCTTTTCCCCTTCGCCTGAGCTCCAGAAAGCCCTCGGGACAGAAATGGTCGTTGCGACTGCTCTCCTCCTGACTCGTGACGGCGCCCTTTGGGTGGCTGGCAACGGTTTCTTGTGCCGGCTGAAGGACGGACACTGTTCCGTTTTCAAGGGTGAGATCGTCATCTCCTGCCTGGAAGAGAGTGTCGACGGGAGCATCTGGGTCGGGTTGAATTGGGCGGGGCTGCGTCGTTTCAAGGATGGGCGTTTCGTCAACTATCCGGCCGTGACCGGACTGATCAGGGCCATTCACGAAGACCGGCGAGGCAACGTCTGGCTGGGCGGCATCTGGGACGGCCTCTACCGGCTGACCGGAACGGAACTGACCGGGTACAAGACCAGGGACGGGCTGGATGACCCGCACATAAGCTCCATCGTCGAAGACCAGACGGGAACTCTCTGGGTCGCTACACGACGGGGTCTCAATCGTTTCAGCAGCGGGAAGTTTGTTTCAGCCGGTGTCCACGAGAGCGTCACCTCACTCTGGGAGGACCGAAAGGGCGTACTGTGGGTGGGTAAATCTCCCGGCTCGATCAGCCGGCTCGTCGCCGGAGAGATTGAACGGGTCCCCGAGATGGACCGCTTAGATAATGATGTGAACTGCCTGTATGAGGACCGAGAAGGCAGCATTTGGGTGGGGACGAACGACGGTCTGAACCGCCTGAGGAAGAGCAAGTTCAGGCTCTACACCACGCGGGAGGGCCTGGCCAACAATAGAGCCGCCGGTATTATCGAAGCACAGGACGGCACGGTCTGGGTATTTTGCGATGGCGGCGGCCTGTCTGCCATCAAGGACGGCAGGATACAGATTTTCACTACCCGCGAAGGGCTAGCCAGCAACTTCGGAGGATCGCTCTTCCAAAGCCGGGATGGAAGTATCTGGGCAGGAACGGCAAACGGCTTGACCCGCATCAGGAACGGGAAAATCATCTCCTTCAGTGAGGGTTTGCTCGCACACAACTACGTTTCGGCGATCTTCGAAGATGAAGAAGGGCTCGTTATCGCTATTCCTACCTTCGGCCTTTTCCATTTCGACAACGGCCGACTGCAACCCTTCCTGGCCGACCAGATCGGCGAGTCTCCTTTCATTTACCAGGCCTATCGGGCGAGGGACGGGACAGTATGGCTGGCGAGCGGGGCCGGGCTAATAACGATCAAAGGCCATCAGTGCATCTTCCTGACTCATGAGGACGGCCTCCTCGACAACAATGTTCACTCGGTCGGAGAGGATCTCGAGGGAACGCTGTGGCTCGCCACTGCCAAGGCGGGAGTGGCTTGCCTGAAAGACGGCCGGGTCTTGACGCTCAGCATGAAAGAGGGACTTTACGACGATCGCGTCATTCGCATTCTGCCCGATCAACAGGGAAACCTCTGGATGGCCTGCCCACGCGGCGTTTTCCGCGTCAGCAGGAAACAGATCGACGATTACCTCCACGGACGGGTGACCAAGGTCGATTACATCGCGTATGGGACAGCAGACGGCATGAAGAGCAGTGAGTGCAGTTACGGAGCGCAGACGCCCGGCTGTCGGACCCGTGACGGCCTGCTTTGGTTTCCAACCACGCGGGGTGTGGTTTCAGTTGATCCCGGCGAAACGAGCTTCAACCTGCTCCCGCCTCCGGTGGCAATTGAGCAGCTCGTCGTCGACGATGACGAGTTGCCGCCGGCTCAGAACCTGGAGTTGCCCCCCGGGAGGCGGCGAATCGAATTCCGCTTCACCGGGCTGAGTCTCCTGGTGCCCGAAAAGGTACAGTTCAAGTACCGGCTTGAGGGCTTTGATCAGAGGTGGCTTTCCGCCGGCGATCGACGGGCGGCGTACTATACGAATGTCCCTCCAGGCAGCTACCGCTTCCACGTGATTGCCTCCAACAACGACGGCGTGTGGAACCAGACGGGTGCGTCCTTGAATCTCCGCTTGAAGCCCTACTTCTACCAGACCCCTTATTTTCTGGCCATTGTGTTCGCTGTCCTGGCCCTCGCAGCCGGGGGAGTCTACCGGTTACGGATGTTCGAGCTTAAGAAACGGTACCAGGCCGTTCTCGAAGAACGCAATCGCATCGCCCGTGACATGCACGATACCTTCGCTCAAAACCTCGGTGGCGTCGCGCTTCAACTCGACTCAATCAAGATGCAGTTTAACGACATCCCTCCACTCCTGCTCCAGAAGCTCGATCAGACCAGCCGGATGATTCGGTACAGCCTGGCCGAGGCCTATAGGGCTGTCCGGGACTTGCGGGCGCAAATACTCGAGACGCGTGAATTCGCGGAAGCGCTTCCGGAAATTGCCGAGCAGACAACCGCGGGCAGTGACGTGACACTGGATATCCGGGTGAACGGGACTCCGCGCAAACTTCCGAGCGCCGCCGAAGACAACCTGCTGCGCATCTTCCAGGAAATGATGTCGAACGCGGTCAAGCACGCCCGGGCGCGCAAGATCCGCGTCGAACTGAACTTCGGTCCGACAACCCTGACGCTGCGAGTGACGGACGACGGGTGTGGTTTCGAAGCCGAGAAGGCGTTCTCGCTGGGAGAGGGTCACTACGGTCTGCTGGGCATGCAGGAACGGGTCGAGCGACTGGGCGGACGCATGTCACTGACGAGCCGGCCTGGACAAGGGACCGAAGTACTTGTTGAAGTACCGATAACAATATGAGGATTTCCGAAAGATGAGCAGTTACTCCAAGATTCGCGTAATGATTGTTGACGACCACTTCATGGTCAGGGTGGGTTTGGGCGCCATCATCAACAGCCAGCCAGACATGACGGTGATGGCGGAAGGCAGGAACGGCTTTGAAGCCGTCGAGCTCTACGAAAAGCATCAGCCGGATGTGACGTTACTGGACCTGCGGCTGCCGGGCTTGGACGGCGTCAAGGTGATTGGTGAAATCATCAAGAAATTCCCCCAGGCACGGATCATCGTGATCTCCACTTACGGCGGAGATGAAGACATTTTTCGTGCCATGCGGGCCGGCGCTCGAACCTATTTCATGAAGCACGTGGACGGCCAGGAACTGGTCAACGCTATCCGGGCGGTGCACGCCGGTGAGTGCCCGCTCCCGCCTGACGTTGCCTCGCTCCTGATTGCCCGGATGCGCCGCACGGAATTGAGCCCCCGCGAGATGGAGGTCTTCGAATTGCTGGTCCGCGGGATGTCGAACAAAGAGATTGCCAACCAGCTGAACATCAGCGAGGGAACGGTCCGGGTGCATGTGAGTCACGTGCTCCCGAAATTGGGCTGTACCGATCGAGCCCAAGCCATCGCCGAAGCCTTCCGCCGCGGTATCGTCCACGTCACCGACCCGCCGAAGAAGTGAAGCGAACAGAGCCGGGAGCGCAGCGCTCCGCAAAAAACAGGTGCTTGCGGCTCTGTTGCGCTCCGAGGGTATTGAAGGCCTGAAAGGCCTCGGCCTTTCAGGCCTTAGGGGCGCGGCACTGTTTGATGGGGGTGGGGATGCCCTAAACGTCTCGCATAGTCCGGCTAAACGTTTTGTATAGGTACTCCTACCGCATCTGTCCAATAGACACACCCGAAGCGCCTCAATAGCATTAGCTCGGCATCCAGGCTACCGATTCTGGCCGCTTTATGGCCGGAATCCGGCATTTTGTTTCCTCAAATCCTGTACTTCGGGGAAGGAGGTGACGCGTCTAGCGAAACCATACCGATATTGATTTCGATTGAAGTGCCGAGCCCTGGGCGCATGACTGGGAAGCCGATCTTATTCGGAGCGCTTGCGGCTCTGCCGACTGTAAGAAGGAGGGGAGACACGTGAAAAGAAGTCTATTGAGTCTTCTAGCGGTGATGGCGCTGGGGGCGCTGTCCCCGCTCGTTTATGCTCAGGTCGGAACGAGCTCCCTGAGCGGCACCGTCGTCGACACGTCCGACGCGGTGATTCCTGGGGCTGAAGTCAATCTGAAGGACGAAGCGACAAGTGTTGTTCGCAGCACCGTCGCCAACGACATAGGTTTCTTCAGGTTCGGCTCGCTTTTGCCTGGCAGCTACACCGTGACTGTCTCCTGCCCGGGTTTCAACACCTTGGAGCAGCGCGGAATTGTCTTGCACAGCGCAGAGAGCCGGACCCTGCCGAACCTCCGCGTCAAGCCGGCTGGAGCAGAGACGGTGGTGGACGTGGTGGGTACCGAGGCCGCCGTGGCGCCGATGAACACCGGCGAAAGCCGTACAACCCTGAACGAGAACATGGTGGGCAACCTGATGATCCAGGGTCGTAACGCCGCCGAGCTCATCAAAATCCTGCCCGGCATGGCCATAATTGGCGGGGGCAGCATGTTGGAGCAGACGCAGTATTCCAGCCTGACGACCCAGAGCAACAGCGGCGTGGTCGGCAGGTATTCTGCCAACGGCACTCAGCCTTACGGTGGCCTGCAGTTAACGGTGGACGGCGGTGTGATCGTCGATACTGGCAACATGGGCACACAGACGGCGAACATCAACCAGGATCAGACCGCGGAACTGACCGTCCGCAATTCCGCCTTCGATGCCGAATATGCTCACGGTCCGGTGACGATCAGTGCGACCAGCAAGGGCGGCAGCTCGGATTTCCACGGCAACGTTTACACCTACGCTCGTGGCGCCACCTTTAACTCGCAAGACTCCTACCTGAAGAACCAGAAGGTCGCCAAGCCCAACGACCACTATTGGTATCCAGGCTTTACCCTGGGAGGCCCGTTGGCCATCCCGGGCACCAGCCTCAACAAGAACCGCGACAAGCTGTTTTTCTTTACCGGTTTCGAATACATGGTTCAGCACCCGGTGGGCAATCTGGTCAACTACTTAGTGCCCACAGAGGCGATGCGGAACGGGGATTTCAGCAATGCCGCGCTTGCCCCGTTCAAAGGTCACGGTTGGGCTACGGACACTCCGCCTTGCGATGCCGGCAACAGCGGCCAGTGGTGGTGGGGAAATTTCTGCGAGAAGTCCGGAATTACCAACGGGAATGTCGCCAACTACATCGACCCGAATGGGCGAGCTTACATGAAGACCTTTCCGATGCCCAACGCCAATCCGGCGGAGACCGGTGGTTTCAATTACCAATACCTGAATCAAGCCCCGGTCAATCGCTGGGAGCTCAAAGGACGCATCGACTACGAGGTCACCGAGAGCACCCGGATCTACGGTTCTTACAACCGCCAGCATGAGGAGAACCTTAATACGATAGGGGTCTGGTGGTGGCCGGGCGGCTCCCTTCCTTATCCGTCCAATTTCCCGGCCACGCAGATCTCCAACCTTTGGTCCACGAGCGTGACCCACGTGTTCAGTCCGACGCTGACGAACGAGACGACGTTCAATTTCACCTCGTTCATTAACCCTCTGAAATTCGCGGATCCTGATGCGGTTAATCCGTCCAAGGTCGGAATGAACATCAAGCTTCCGTTCGACACAGGCGTCACGCCGATGATCCCGAACACGCTGAGTTGGGGATGCAACTGGGCTCCCTGCATGCCCGCATACTTTGCCCCGGCGTTTTCGGACAAATGGCAAGACGGCGCGTTTGGCGCTCTCAAGCGGGTACCCTCGCTTGCAGAGAATCTGGCCTGGGTAAAGAACTCGCACACCCTGAAATTCGGGGCTTACTGGTCCCGCTGGGGCAACCAGCAGACAGAAGGCACCTGGGATGCTAACAGCGGCTTTCCGCAAGGCAGGTACGAGTTCGACAACTGGGCCTGGGGCACGACCGGCAATCCGCTGGCGGACATGCTGATCGGTCACCCCGTGAACTTCGCTCAGACCAGCGCCGATCCAGTCCATACGCTATGGTTCACAGAGCTGGCGTTCTACGGTCAGGATAGCTGGAAGGTAAACCGTCGGCTTACCGTGAACTTCGGCGTCCGCTTCACTCACCAGGGCCAGTGGTTCCCATCCGGCGATACGCCGGGTGTGCCGGTCTGGGACCCGTCCAACTGTACGGGACCGGCCAAGGGACCCGGGTGCATTGGGCCGGACCTGCCCGGATTCAGCTGGCACGGTCGTGACAGCAGTATTCCCATCTCGGGCTTCAAGTCGAAAGCGTTTTACCCTGACCCGCGCGTGGGCGCTGCCTACGACTTGTTCGGCAACGGCAACACTGTCCTGCGAGGCGGTTTCGGGGTCTACCGCTTCCAATTTGCCTACAACTCCATACCCCTGGATCCGCCGCTCGGCATCCAGGCGTTCCAGACCACCTGCAACCTCTTATCCTGGAACGATATCAGCAAACCGGAGTGCCAGCCGACCACACCAGCCGGGACGCTGCCCGCATCAAGCGCCGGCCTCGCCATGACCGCGTTGCAAAAAGGTGATGACAGAACACCCTATACCCAAAACTGGAACTTCATCATTGACCAGCGCGCGCCGTGGAATTCGTTGTTCACTATTGGCTACACGGGCAGCCGTAGCCGGGATATGCTGATCGGCGGCAACGGGGGGAATAATCCCAACCGTACGCCGTTGGGCGCCTACTTCAAGCCCGATCCGGTGACCGGTGAGACCTACTGCTTGCCGCCTTATGTCACCACCGGCTGCACGGGAAGCGGGATCCCCAGCGGCGCTGCTGTTAACTTCCGGCCCTACAATTACGGGAACATCCAGGTCAATACGCATGGCAGCTACTCGAATTACCACGGTTTGCAGCTGTCGTGGCAAAAACAGACCGGCCGCGCCTCGTTCATGCTCAACTACACCTTCAGTAAAGTACTGGGCCTCCGCGATGGTCAGACGGACAACGGTACGGGCGCCAATGGCTCTCTGATCGACCCGTTCAATCTCGCCAACAATTACGGTGTGCTCGGCTTTGACCGCTCCCACCTCTTTAATGCTGCCTACGTCATCCAACTTCCGGATCCGATCAAGAGCAGCTCAGCTGGAGCAGCATTTGGCAAAGCCATCGTGAATGGATGGAAGGTCTCAGGCATCGTCCAACGACAGAGCGGCTCTCCCATCCAGCCAAGCACCGGCGGTACCCTCAATGCCCAATGGCCAGGGGGCGAGAGCACTACAACCCTCCTGGGCACCGACGCCGGAAGCCTCGTCCCGGTGCTGACCTGTGATCCTCGGAAGGGTTTGAGTGGCGGCCAGTATTTCAACCCGGCCTGCTTCGCCCCACCGACGGTGAAAGGCCAGAATGGCCACGTCATTTGGCCTTACATCAAAGGTCCTGCGTACTTCGACGCCGACCTCGGCCTGTATAAGAGCTTCGTGATAGCGGAGCGGAAGAGGCTCGAGTTTGGTGTCCAGGCGTTCAACTTCCTGAACCACCCGCTGCCCGACTTCACTCTGAGCGGCAGTGATCTGCAACTGAGCTTCAACTGCGGCAGTTCGTCGTTGTGCAAACCAAGCTCCGTCAACCCGGTGCTCAGTCTGACCAACACGAATTCATCGACGAATGGTAAGCCTCTTTACACGCGGGGCCGCCGTGTAATGGAGATGAGCCTCAAGTTCTTCTTCTAGGAAGACAGGCGAATCTCACAAGGCAAAAGGGGATGGCTTTGGGCCATCCCTCTTTTTTGTTGGGGTCAGACTGTTGCCGACGGACCGGGTTTCTGGACAGGATCAACAGGACTAACAGGATTAGCTGAATCCTGTTGATCCTGTCGAGAAACCCCCACGACCACTTGTCACGACTCTCGAGTCATGGTTTCCTAACAGCCTATGTCAAAGCTTTGCGATCACGGTCGACGAATACTGCCTGGCTTGCTTGGCGTTCTTCTAACACCGTGGGCCACGCTTTGTGCGGCGCAGCCTGCCGCCGCCCCACCCGCTCGAATCCAATTCTCGCTCCAAAGCGCGCCCTTCCGCCTGGAAATGGACGAGACCCTTGCTGCTCCCCACGCCCCGGCAACCATGGCCGGCGGGGTTGGCGTCTTCGACTACAACCGCGACGGCCGGCCCGATATCTTTTTCACCAATGGCGCGAACATCTCGACCCTGAAGAAAGATTCGCCGAAGTATTCGAACCGCCTGCTGCGCAATGACAACCGTGGAGTGTTCACCGACGTGACCAAGGAGGCCGGGTTGGCCGGCCTGGGCTACGACCACGGCGTTGCCATCGGCGACTACGACAACGATGCATATCCCGATCTTTTTGTCGCGGGCGTCCACCGCAACACGCTCTACCATAATAACCACGACGGGACTTTCACCGATGTCACCGTGAAAGCCGGCCTGGAGCGCTGGAACGACCCCCAGTACGGACCCCTCTGGGCAATCACCGCTGCCTGGGTGGATGTCAACAGTGACCGGTTGCTCGACCTGTTCGTGCTCAACTACCTGCTCTGGGAGTATGAGAAAGAGCCGCTTTGCGGATTTGCCGGCACTTACGATTATTGCAGCCCGAGGTTTTACAAGGGCCAGCCCAATCAGTTGTTCCTGAACAAGGGCGATGGAGTTTTCCAGGATGTATCGGAGCAGTGGGGCCTTCGAGCTCACGTGGGCAAAGGCATGGGCGTGGGTGTGGCCGACTACGACGTGGACGGGAAACCCGACCTTTTCGTTACCAATGACACCTACTACAACTTCCTTTTTCGTAACACTGGGCAGAAGTTCGAGGAAGTGGCGTTTGAGAAGGGTGTCGCCCTGGTCGAAGATGGGGTCTTCATCTCGGGGATGGGCTTGGATTTCCGGGACTTCAATAACGATTCCTACCCGGATATCGTCACTGTGGCCCTGAACAACCAGACCTTCCCGATTTTTCAAAACAAGGGCGGGCGACGTTTTGACGAAATCACTTACCTGAGCGGCATGCGCCGGCTTAGCCAGTCGATGGGAGGCTACGGTCCCGCTTTCTATGATATCGACAATGACGGGTGGAAGGATTTGTTCGTAACGCGCGGGCATGTCGAGGCGCTGCCAAAACCGGGAACCCCGATCGAGCAGCACAACACCGTCTTTCGCAACCTGGGAGTGAGCGGCGAGTGGCAGGCTTTGACCGAGGAAGCCGGGCTGAGTGCCTCTCCGGCGGCCCGGCACCGCGGGTGCGGCTTCGGCGACTTCGATGGGGACGGCCGAATCGATGTGGTGGTCACTGCGCTGGGAAGAGAAGCCGAGATCTGGATGAACCGCACCGAGGGCGCCGGACACTGGCTGGACATTGAGCTGGAGGGAACGAAGAGCAATCGCGATGGGATCGGCGCGCTGGTGAAAGTCGTGACGAGGGCCGGGGCCCAGTACAACCATATGACGACCAGCGTGGGCTACGCTTCGTCCAGCCACGGACCGGTTCACTTCGGACTCGGCGCCGCCGACAGAGCCGAACAGGTCGAAATCCGCTGGCCGTCGGGAGTTGTTCAGACGCTCCCGAAGGTGGCCGGCGACCGGGTCCTGAAGGTTAAGGAAACCGGGGATCAATGATGCGCGATTTCGATTGCTGATCCCGCTGTTCAGTGCTGAGCCGGTCAACGATCTGCTTTTCCCGGGCGCCGTCTTCCGGCCGGTTCAAGCGGTAATACAATGCTGAAAGCTCCACGTGTGGCGCAATCCAATTGGGCTCGTCGCGCGCGACCTTTTCCAGGTCCTCGACCGCTGACGCGACCTGCCCCTGGGCCCGTTTGACGCGGGCCATCTGGTAGCGAGCAAGCAGCGAGGAGGGGTCGATCGCGAGGGCCCGATCGAGCTGCTGCCGGGCGCAGTCCAACTGGCGCTGCTCGTACAGAACGACGCCGTAGCGCAACCGGGCCTCAAAGTCATTCGGGTTGGCCTCGAGCGCCTTTTGAAAGGCGGCGGCGGCGCCCTGCGCATCCCCGGAGTAGTCCATGATCATTCCGCCCACGGTGTAAAGGCCCGGCTGTTGCGAGTTGAGACTCATCGCCTTGTCAAAGTTGCGGCGCGCCGCGACGAAGTCGCCGAGCTTCAGGTACGACTGCGCCGCCACCGTGTAAGCTTCGGCGCTCTGTCCTTGCTCTGCGACCCTTTCAACTCGGGCCAGACCTTCCTGGGTCTGACCGGAGCGGATCAGCGCTGAGCCCAGCGCCCAAACGAGGTCGAGGTTACCGGGATTGTCCTTCTCAAGGGGAGTGAGGAGGGAAATGGCCTGCGCGTCGCGGCCCAGACGCACGTAACATTGGCCGAGCAGCGTCGCAATCCGCACATCACCGCGTTCCGCCTGGTGCAAAGGGCTCAACTCGTCGGCCGCCTCCGAGAAGGAGCCTTTTTTATAGCAGGCAAGCGCCAGGTTGAGGCGGAGGGCGCGGTTATCCGGCACCTGCTTGAGCGCCTCGCGATACTGAGTGATGGCTTCATCGAAGCGGCCCAGCGAAACCAGCACAACGCCGAGATTGGCGCGCGCCGCCACGATGTCCGGATAAAGCCAGAGCAGTTCTTTGTACTTGCGCGCCGCCAGCGTCGCATCCCCGCGCTGCTGCGCCGTATGCGCCTCCTCGAAGAGCTTTTGCGCTTCGGGCAACTGCGCAAAGGCCCCGTAAGCAAAGCTCAAAAGGAACAGCAGTCCGATAAGACAAAACCCGGCGACCGAAAGCTCCCTTGTCCGCAGCATGACGGCCACTAGTTTAACCCGAAAAAGGACCGGAGAAGCGGAGGGGCGCTCCAGACGACTATGCTCGGATGGTTGCGATCGCGGCGCACGAAGTCCTGGATCTGCTTGCGGTTATAATCGAGGAACGGCACGTCGTTCGGACGGGTGGAAGTACCGTCCCACTTGTCAAAAACCTCGTCCCAGACTACAAAGCCCATCCGGTCGCACAAGTCGAGCAGTTCGGGAGCAGGCGGATTGTGGCTCGTCCGGACAGCGTCCACGCCCATGTCTTTCATGATCTCGAGCTGCGGCTCCATTGCCCGGACATGAAAGGCGGCGCCCAGCGGCCTGTGATCGTGATGCAGGCGGACGCCGTAGAGTTGGAGCCTTCGCCCGTTCAGGTAAAAGCCATCGTCAGCAGTGAACTCGAACGTAACGTGCGGATGCCGAACGGCGTTTCATGCACATCAACTTCGCGTCCGTCAACCGAGACGCGGCTTATGACCTTGTACAGCCTGGGAGTCTCACATCCCAGAGCTCCGGTCTGGTGATTCTCAAGGTCTGCCCGAATTCGTGAGTTCCCCTCTCCGCAAGGGTGTAGCTCGCCGGCTGCTTTCCGACTTGCCTGCCGTCAGGATCGACGAGCACGCTTTCGAGCTTCACTGTTGCTGCCCGATCACGATGGTTTTCGACCATCGTCCGAACTCGCACGGTGGCACTGGCATCAATGACTTCCGGCGTCGTCACGAATGTCCCCCAATGCGCGATGCTCACCGGATCGCTGATCACGAGCTGGACCTTCCGGTAGATCCCGGCGCCCGGATACCATCGCGACTGATGCTGGCGTGTGTCCACGTGCACAGCAACCACGTTCGGCTGTCCGAAATGGACGAAGCTGGTGGCGTCGACGCGGAACGACATGTATCCGTAATCCCAGCGGCCTGCTTCCTGACCATTCACGTAAACGAGCGGCATCGCCGTCACGCCGTCGAAATCGAGATAAACCCGTTTGCCGGCATCGCTGGAAGGGAAAACGCCTTACGATACCAGCCTTCTCCCTGCCACGGCACGAAGCGATCCCGGCTAACTGAGGCGAAGAAGCCGGCTTGCCGGCTCCTTCGAGTTCAATGACCTCCTTACTGCTGTGGAATAACAGGAACTGACCAGAAGCCGTTCGGGGCAGCGCCTACCACTGTCACTGCAAGATGCCGGGCTCCGGCCGTTGAACCGCGCAGCGTGCCGTCCAAATGAACTGCTCCCGACCAGCTCAGCTCATCCAGAAAACGGGCCAGGTGACCGTTGGGGGGCAAGACGACTTGCGCAGAAGCCTTCAAGTGTCCCTCGGTGTCCAGTAATTCCAGGTTCAAAGTAACCGCTTCATCCTCGAGATTCATTATTGAGATACCGACCCTCACGGTCTCTGCATCTGCTCCCATGCCAAGTCCATTTTCGGTGACAGGCGCCAGGAACGAAAAGACCGGGCCATTGTCAGCGTAAGCAACTTGTCCCAGGTCTCCACCGACCACGATGATCCCCGAAAGAGGCCTGTCCGAGTCCACAACAACCGACCCCGTCTCGAGCTGTCCGATTCCGTCCGTCCGCAGGACCGCCGACCCTGCCGCCGGGATCTCAAGCTCGAGGGACCCGGGAGTCGGATTGCCGTTAAAGGCAACTGGCAAAAGTTCTCCGTTGTCTTTCCGGATCTTCACCCTGGCATGAACCGGTTCTGACGGGCTCAGGTTGACGAGTGTCAGCCGGCTGTAAACTCTCGCCTGCGCCGGGGCGCCTGTGCTGCTCCCATTACCAAACTGCGCGAAGTAGAGGGAATCGGTATAGTTCACTGGGTTAGATGGGCTGATCGTCCAGTTGAATGCGACATTAGCAGTGGCAGTCCCGTCCGATACCGAGATGCTGACGCTGGAGGTCCCGGATGCCGAGCTGGAAAGCGTCCCACTGATCAGGCCGGAAGTTGAATTGATGGAAAGCCCAGGCGGAAGCCCGGTGGCACTATATGTCAGCGGGTTACCATCCGGATCGGACGCCTGGACCTGCAAGGACACAGGCGCGCCGGCAGTACTGGGTTTTACATGGGTCAAAAGTCCCGAGGTCGTAACCACGGTGTTCGCGGTAGTAGAGCTCAGGGTTCCGACACGCGAATCAGCCGAATTGGATGCGCCGACTTGGAAGCCGTAGACGGACCCTCCGCTCAGGTCCAGGGTCATGCTGTAGCTTTGCCCGGGCGTGTAACTCGAGGGTACGTTGCCGAACGCTGCACCGCCCGGCGGATTGGACACCCCACTATGGCACCCGCTGCAATCAGTCAGCGAACCGAACCTCGAGCCGTCGGATCTGGCTGTGATGAAAAGGACAAAGAGGAAGGTCAGGCAGCAAGCCACCAAGCCTGAGGAAATCAATCGGTTAGGTTTCACTTCTCACCTCCGTAACTGCAAAGTGAGTGGCGATTATTAATCGATCGACAGCCGGATTACAACAAACAGATTAACTGCGGTGTGAAACAAAAAGGTTAACTAATCGCGATTTTCACTTCGTCGATAAAGCTCTCGCCTGGTCACCCCTTGCGGTAGATCCCAGCATGTTGGATACTCGGCGGGCATTGGAGGTACGTGTGAGAATTCGTCGAGCATCCTTCTTTATCGTTGTCGTCGCGTTGTGGTCTGCTCTCGTTGCGGCGCAGGCCCAGAAGAAACCTGCGCCGGTGGCTGCGCCTCAGCCCAGCCTCGTCTCATTCTCGGCCGGTGCGCTGATTGTCTTGGCCCCGCCGGAATATGGTGGCAGTTGGAGCGCACTCGGTCTGATCGATGAACGGCCGGAGAGCGGATGGGCGACGCCGAAGGGAGTCGTCTCGCCCCAAGTCACTGTCCTTGAATTACCCGAGCAGACTGTGCTCAAGACGTTGACGTTCGACTTGTCCCACACCGACGGAAGGAATCGGGGCGCCAAAGACGTCCTTGTCGAGATGTCGAACACCGGCCCGAAATCAGGCTTTCAGAAAATCGGCCAGGTCGTGCTTAAGGACAAAGTCGATAACCAGACCTTCCCGGTCAGCACCGAAGTGCCCGGACGCTGGGTGCGACTCACAGTTCAGACCAACCACGGCGCACCCGATTACATGGAGCTGATGGACTTTCGGGCTACCGGGACGCAGCTGACGCACACTCCAGTTGCCAACATCTCCGGGACCTACGACACCAACTACAACAATTTTCATGTCCTCCAGGAGGGAACCTCGCTCACCGGGTGTTACGAGTACGCCGAGGGAGTGCTGACAGGCGGAATCGAGGGCCGGGTCTTGAAATTCACGTGGATGGAAGGGCCAAAGAGAGGTCCGGCCATCATGGTCGTCTCAGCCGACGGAAAGAAACTGGTGGGGCTGTGGTGGAACGAAAACCAGCCAGGGGCGCCGGAAGGCGTTTGGAATGGCGAAAAGCTGACTGAAAAGGTGGGAACCTGCCCACATTGGGCCGGCGGCGCCGCTCAACAGCTGACCAAGGACTTGGAGGAATTCGGGCGTGCCCGGGTCTATGGGATCAACTTTGACACCGATTCAGCCGTCATCCGGGAAGAGTCGAAGCCGACTCTTGACCGCATTGTGTCCGTCCTCAAAAGCAAAGCCGACTGGCAGATGACGATCGAAGGACACACGGACTCGACAGGTACTGCCGCGCATAACCAGACGCTGTCCGAGAACCGGGCTAAGTCGGTCAGGGACTTCTTAACGGCAGCTGGAATTGCCGCGACGCGACTCAAAGCCGCTGGATTTGGGGCTACGAAGCCGGTAGCCGGCAATGAGACTGAGCTCGGGCGAGCGCAGAATCGGCGCGTGGAGCTCGTCCGACAATAGGGACATTGCGGCCGGACATATTTGGCTGCAAACCGCCATTAAGACATTCAAAGTGTGCGAGTTACCTAACTACGCGCGCACGAAGATCCGTCAAACCTATTGCCGAGCATGTCCTGGTGGTCGTAGTCCTTGAAATCGGAACGTCGCAGGCCCACGTAAGGGTTGCGGTTGAAAAGTGCGCTATCGAGAGGCACCATGCCGTCGGAGTATCGAGCGGGAGGAGGTCTCGCCCGTCAGGAAAAGGGCGGATTTCGAAATGTCGAGGCCCTTGGGGAGCCGCCCGAACAGGCCCATGGTCATCTCGACCATCTCGAGTCCCAAGAGACCTGTGTCGGAACTGGTTTCCGCCTTGGGGAGGCGGAAAGGACGGCCTTGGATCTCGCCCAAAACGCGCGGTTTCCGAAGTCGGGGCTCCTGCTTGAAAGTGAAACGATACTCGGCGGCAAACCGGCGCCAGTTGCGGGTGCGCCGGTAAGCAAGGAAGACCGAAACGGCGACCACAAGCGCGACAAGAGCCGGGAGATAGGGCAGGATCCGGTCCAAAAGCACTCCTTTGCCCTATTGTACCGCTCCAAAACGGGTGTTCAGACATTGAAGCGAATGTGGAGCACATCCCCGTCCTGGACTTCGTAATCCTTGCCCTTCAGCCGATACAGGTTGGCTTCATGCGCCGCTTTTTCGGAGCCGGCCTGTATCAGCTCGTCGTAGGTGATGACTTCAGCCCGGATGAATCCTCGTTCCATGTCGCTGTGGATGCGCCCGGCGGCCTCGGGAGCGAGTGCTCCGCTTTCCACGGGCCAGGCCCGCACCTCGTCTTCGCCCACGGTAAAGAAACTGAGCAGGCCGAGTGACCTGAAGGCGGCGCGGGACAGACGGTGCGCCGCCGGCTCATCTATTCCCATCTCTTCCAGAAAAGGGGCCTGCTCTTCAGGCGCCAGTTCGCTGATCTCTCTTTCCAGCGCAGCGCTCAAAAAGACGACCGCGGCGCCGTTTGCCTCCATCTGTGCGGCCAGATCCTGGTATTTTTCACGGGCGGCAGCATAGTTTTCATCGATGTTCAGAGCGGCAACCAGCGGCTTGAGCGTCAGGAAATTCAAGCTCCGGATGGCGCGCAGGTCGTCCTCGCTAAGCCCCATGGTCCGGAGCGGCTTCTCGGCCTCCAGGTGGAGTCTGGCGCGCTCCAGGATCTGCCTTTCCCGCTCTTGGGCGACATTGCTTTTCTGGTGTTCCTTGGCCATGCGCTGAAGCCGCTTTTCGACGAGATCGAGGTCGGCCAGGAGCAACTCCATCTCGACCAGCTCGAGATCGCGCCGGGGATCGACACTGCCTGAGATGTGGAAAACGCCCGGAGAGGTGAACCCACGGATGACGTGAAGAAGACCTTCCGCCTTTCTTATTGCTTCGAGCCAGGTGGCGCTGCGCGTCTGTTCCGGCTCGATGTCGGGCGGCAGCACCATGTCGAACTCGGCATAGCGCGTCTTCTTGGGCCGGAACATCTGCGACAGCCGGTCGACCCGCGGATCGCGGACCAGCGCTACCGCGTGGGCGACCCCGTCTTTGGTCGGCGCCTTCTCCGCCGGGATGCCGGTCAGGATCTGGAAAACCGTCTTCTTCCCTACCTGGGGTAAACCGATGATGCCTAGTTTCATACCGATGTCTTATATCCAGGAACCAACCCACGAACGAACACGAACAAAGGCGCTTTTGTTCGGGATGGTTCGGGTTGGTTCGTGGATAAAAGACAACAGTATAACCGCTTCCCGTTTGAATGCTAGAATCTCCAGATGCGTTCAGACATGATCAAGAAAGGTTTCGCGCGGGCTCCTCACCGCTCGCTGCTCAAGGCGACCGGAATCACAGACGAGGACATGCAGAAACCGTTCATCGCCATTGCCAACTCGTACATTGACATCATCCCTGGGCATGTCCACCTGAACGTGTTCGGAGAAGTCGTTCGGAAGGCGGTTCGGGCCGCCGGCGGAGTTCCGTTCATGTTCAACACCATCGGTGTGGACGACGGAATCGCCATGGGACACATGGGGATGAAGTACTCGCTTCCCAGCCGCGAGATCATCGCTGACTCGGTGGAAACCGTGGTTGCGGCCCACAGCCTTGACGGCCTGATCTGCATCCCTAACTGCGACAAGATCGTTCCGGGGATGCTGATGGCGGCCATGCGGCTCAATGTGCCGACGATCTTCATTTCGGGTGGGCCGATGAAGGCCGGCGTGATGCCGGACGGTCAGGTTGTCGACCTGATCTCGGTCTTCGAAGGCGTGGGGGCTTACCAGGCCGGGAAGATCAGCGATGATCAGTTGAAGGCCCTCGAGGACTACGGTTGTCCGACCTGTGGTTCGTGCTCCGGCCTGTTTACCGCGAACTCCATGAATTGTCTGTGCGAAGCGCTCGGCATGGCCCTGCCGGGCAACGGGACGATCCTGGCCGTCGACCCGCGCCGCGAACAACTGGCCTGCCAGGCCGCTTATCAGATCATGAGGCTGGTCGAGATGGACCTGAAGCCGCTCGACATCGTCACGCCCCAAGCGATCGATAATGCCTTTGCTCTCGACATGGCCATGGGCGGTTCAACCAACACCGTGCTCCATACGATCGCCGTCGCTCACGAAGCGGGCATCGAATATCCGCTCGAACGACTGAATGAGGTCAGTTCGCGGACACCCTGCTTGTGCAAGGTCAGCCCGTCCTCCCATTACCATGTCGAAGACGTCGAGAAGGCCGGAGGTATTTCGGCGATCCTGTACGAGCTTTCCCGGAAGCCGGGCGCCCTGAATCTCGACTGCATAACGGTTACTGGAAAGACGCTCGGTGAGAGCATTGCCGGTTGTGCAAGCAAGGATCGAGCATGCATCCGGCCGCTCGAGGAAGCCTATTCGAAGGACGGGGGCCTGGCCATACTTTTCGGCAACCTTGCCCCTGAAGGCGCGGTCGTGAAGACAGCCGGGGTTCCACCGTCGATGCTTCGCCACCGTGGCCCGGCTGTCATTTTCGAGAGTGAAGAAGAGGCTTCCAGGGGAATCCTGTCGAAGCAGGTGAAGGCGGGTGACGTGGTCATCATTCGCTACGAAGGTCCACGGGGCGGACCGGGAATGCAGGAAATGCTGGGGCCGACCGCGCAGATCGCGGGAATGGGGTTGAACGAAAAGGTGGCCCTGGTGACCGACGGCCGTTTTTCCGGCGGCTCGCGGGGTTGCTCGATCGGGCATGTGAGTCCCGAAGCCGCCAGGGGCGGGCTGATCGGGCTGCTTGAACCGGGAGATATCGTCTCGATTGATATCCCGACTCATCAGCTGACAGCTGAACTGAGCGACGATGTGATCGCCACCCGTCGGAAGACCTGGAAGTCGCTGGAACGGGTGGGATTGCCGCCCTATTTGAGGAAGTACCGCTCGATGGCCACCTCGGCATCACGGGGCGCGATTCTCGAATGGGAGTGATGACGGCCGAGCACCCCTTTTGAGCGCGGCGGCAAACGAAAGGCCGACGCCCAGCAGGCCTCTCGTTGCCGGTCATGGCCCTGATCCTGATACGCATCTCTGAAGCAACTCCGCAGCCTTGCCGAGCACTCTTTCGGAGTGCGGTGGCCGTGCCACCGCTTTGTGCTCGCCGGCCATGCCGGCGGCGTTTTCACTTTTGATCTTCGAGACGGCCGCCGGCATGGCCGGCGAGCAGCTTATGCGCTTGCGGATCTCATAAGTTGCCACAGGACGATTTTCACGCACTCGTCAGTGCCAGCTGAATCCCCGCCAGTGTTGGGTTAATACAGGGTTTCCAAAAGAGCCGCACCCTTTTCAATGGTCAATCTTCAACGGCTCCGTCACCGAAGTAAGTATCCCTACTCCCAGAAAATCATCCGGTCAAGCCTGTCCTACACTTGGAGCGGCCGGGTTTCATCAAGCACAAGACTGCAGTAAATCGCTGCGGTTGTCAGATTTTTCAGGAGAAGTCGGGGTTCGGGGAGGGCCGCGACCTTGAATTGAAAAATCTACGAAACCATTTCGAGCGCTATACTGAGAGGGATCAGGGAAGAGGAAGTGGAATCAGTTCTCGAGACTCAATTACAGGCAATCTACCGCCCAGAGCAGTTCCTCTCGTCCCCTGCCCAGCTGGCTCCCTACGAATCTGACGCGCTGACTGCTTTTCGGGCCAGACCTGCTGCCGTTGTCTTGCCTGACACTCAAGAACAGGTTATTCGCACCGTTCAACTCTGCTACCGCCACCAGATCCCCTTTGTCGCCCGGGGAAGCGGGACCAGCCTATCCGGCGGCTCGCTGCCGATCGAAGGCGGCATTGTCATCGGCCTCAATCGCCTGACGCGGATCCTCAGCCTCGACCCCGAGGAGCGGATCGCGGTAGTGGAGCCTGGAGTCATCAACTGGGCGGTCACGACAGCGGCCGCGCGCCATGGCCTCTGTTACGCCCCGGACCCGTCCAGCCAGCAGATCTGCACGATCGGAGGCAACATCGCCTTCAATTCGGGCGGCGCCCACTGCCTGAAGCACGGCATGACCAGCAACCACGTCCTCGGCTTGAAAGCGGTTCTGGGCGACGGGGAAGTCGTTGAACTGGGCCGCCGCAGCCTGGAAAACACCGGCCCGGACTTCACGGGCCTTTTTGTCGGCTCGGAAGGGCTTTTCGGTATTGCCCTCGAGATAACCCTGCGTCTGGTCCGGCGCCCCGAGCGCTACCGGACGCTGCTGGCCAGCTATGCGTCGCTTGCGGCCGCCGGCGACGCTGTCAGCAGCGTGATTGCCGAGGGGTTTCTCCCCGGGGCCATTGAAATCATGGACCGCCTGGCCATCCAGGCGGCTGAAGCGGCGGTCCACGCCGGGTATCCGCCTCAAGCCGAAGCCGTGCTGATCGTGGAACTGGAGGGTGAAGCGGCCGAGGTCGAGCCGGAATTCGAGCGGTTGAGTCAGCTGATCGGGAAAACAGGCGCCGGCGAGATCCGTGTGGCTCAGAATGATGACGAAAGGGGGCGGATCTGGAAAGGCCGGAAAAGCGCCTTTTCAGCTGTGGGCAGGCTCAGCCCTGACTTCATTGTCCAGGACGGCGTCGTCCCGCGCAGCCGGCTCGGTGATGCGCTTTCCCGCATCGGGGCCCTGTCGGCCAGGCTGGGAATACGCGTGGCGAATGTGTTTCATGCCGGCGACGGCAACCTGCATCCCCTGATTCTGTTTGACGGGCGCGAGAAGGGCGCGCTCGAGCGCGCGGAACAGCTCGCCGCCGAGATCCTTTCGATGTGTATCGAGCTCGGCGGTTCGATTACCGGAGAGCACGGTGTCGGCATGGAAAAGCGAGGGCATCTGGAGAAGATGTTCCATCCCGTCGACATGCAGGTGATGTACGAGCTGCGCCGGGTGATGGACCCGGTTGAGCTGGCCAACCGCGGTAAAATGCTGTTCTACCCGGGCCCGGGGAGCACGGCTGTCCAGTCCGCATCGGGTGCTTCATCCGAAAGGCCGGGCGGGCGCGGCGCAGTCACAATCTCAACCGTCGACCATCTTCAGCGGGTCATTGCCGACGCCTCGGGTCGGGTGATCATCCGTGGCGGCGGTACCAAGCCGGCGCTTTCCGGGGTTGGTTCCGAAATCGGTTCGCAACCGGACCCGTGCGCCATCACGCTCGACCTCTCCCGCCTCTCGGGCATTGTCGAATACGACCCGAGCGAGTTCACCATCACTGCGCTTGCCGGCACCCGCGTCGCTGAGATCGAGCAACTGCTGGCCCAACATGGCCAGTTTCTGCCTTTTGATCCGGTTCTTTCGGCGGCCGGGGCTACGCTCGGCGGCACAGTTTCCGCCGCCGGACGGGGACCGTCCAGCCTGCGCTACGGCGGCATTCGTGATTTTCTGATCGGCGTCCGGTTCGTCGACGGCCAGGGAAGGCTGATTCGAGGCGGCGGCAAGGTCGTGAAAAACGCCGCCGGGTTTGATTTGCCGAAGCTCATGGTCGGCAGCGCCGGTACCCTGGGGGCCCTCGCTGAGCTTACGTTCAAGGTTTTTCCGCGGCCTGAAGGCTATCTGAGCCTATCGATCCGGGCCGGCGGGTTGCCGGAAGCTCTCGATCTCGTCAGCACGCTGCAGGCCATGCCGGTCGAGCTTGAAGCCATCGACCTGATTCCTCCGGACAGGCTGCTTATTCGGCTGGGAGGCAGGTCGGCGGCTCTCAAAGCGCGCGCCGACGGAATTGTGTTTCGGCTGGGAACCAGGTGTTCCGAGTCCGATGACGCGGTCTGGGCAGAGGCGCGGGAGCTTCGGTGGGCGTCCGAAGGCAGCAGCCTCCTGAAAGTCCCGACGACTTTGAAGCAGATCCCCAAATTGGAGGAGAGCTTTGGCCGGGACGCGGTCCGGCGCTATAGCCTGGCCGGGAACGTCTGCTGGCTGGCGTCGCGGGAGGGCGAGAACATCGAGGGGATGCCTTATTTCGGACCGCGCCGGCCGATTCCTGGCAGCGTTGGCGCCACCGAATTCGCCCGTCGGGTGAAATCCGTGCTCGATCCGAACGGCCGGTTTGGCCCTTAGCGGCACTCACAGAACAGCTCAACATGCTCCACCACATCGACATCCGAAAACACGGACCCAACGGAGAAAGCATGGCCGAGCAGGTTCAGACCTGCGTTCACTGCGGTTTCTGCCTGTCTGTTTGCCCGACGTACAAGGTGCTCGGTGAGGAGATGGATTCGCCTCGGGGTCGGATTGTGTTGATGAAAGGCGTCCTTGAGGCCAGTCTTCAGGTCGGCGACGCGCTGCCCTACCTCGACCGCTGCCTGGCCTGCCTGGCCTACGTTCCCGCTTGCCCTTCGGGCGTTCGTTACGAGGATCTGCTGGCTCCGTTCCGTGCGCTGCCTGACGTCCGGCAATCGCGGCCCGCGTCCAAACGACTGGTTCGCGCCCTGCTCGAGAACGTCTTGCCGTATCCGGGGCGCTTTCGAACCGCGGCCTCTTTCGGAATCCGGTTCAAGAAGCTCGGCCGGCTCGTTCCGTCGCCGGTCGCCCCGCTGCTTGGCCTTCTCCCCGACCGGCTTCCGGCAAAGCGGTGGCTCCCGGAGGTCCAGCCTGCCGCGGGTCGCCGGCGCGCGCGGGTCGCTCTGGTAGCCGGCTGCGCGCAGGAAGTCCTGTCTCCCGACATTAACGATGCCTGCCTGAAGGTTCTCGCTCGAAATGGCGTAGAGGTTGTCATTCCCCGAAATCAGGGTTGTTGCGGCTCCCTGGCCCTGCATACCGGGGCTGTCGAGCAGGCGCGCGCTCTTGCCCGGAAAAACCTTCGGGCTTTTCCAGGCGACGTGGATGCCATCATCACGACGGCGGCAGGCTGTGGATCTGGAATGAAGGAGTACGGCCTCCTCTTCAAGGACGATTGCGACGAGGAGCGTGCTCGCAGATTCGCCGCCCAGGTCGCCGATGTCACCACCTTTCTTGATCAGCTCGGCCTTGTCGACCCGCCGCCCGTTCTCCCGGGCCCCTGGAAGGTGGCTTATCATGACGCCTGCCACCTGCTTCACGCGCAGGGGATTCGCGAAGCGCCGCGTCGACTGCTGCGCGCGATCCCCAATCTCGAGCTCGTCGAAGTCCCCGACGGCGAGATCTGTTGCGGCTCCGCCGGCACCTACAACATGGAGCAGCCCCGGATTGCGGGCGAGCTGGGAAAACGAAAGGCCGAAAGCATAGCCGGGTCAGGTGCCCAGGCCTTGGCTGCGGGGAATATCGGCTGCCTGGTCCAGATTCGGAATCACCTTGCCGCCGCCGGCCGCCCTCTCCCCGTCTACCACACCGTTCAAATCCTGGCATTGGCCTATTCGTCCGCATGATCCGCGTCGACCCGTGCCATCCGCGCGGCTGAAGCTCGAAGCTCGGGGAGTTGACCGAAGAGCACCACCGCGCGCTCTGGGGAGCGCAGCACTTTTACCGCGTCTTCAGTCTCGTTAACGGCGGGCGGAAGCTGGAAACCGATCTCTTCGAAGGCTTGCGGGAGCCGTTTGATGCACAAAGGCACAAAGACCACAGAGAAGAGGAAATCCTCCGGGGCCGTGTCTAAAGTCTTTTAGTTTCTCCAACTATCTGAAAATCAAAAACT
>JBHGBF010000108.1:0-20721 GCA_041946865.1 Acidobacteriota bacterium
GAAAATAAACAGATGTGTGAACATTTTTTACGCCGAAGGCGTTAGGCAAGACAGCCCAGAGTAGGCGCTCAACTGCGCGCCAACCCGCCAAAGTCCAGGGTATTTACACGTAAGTGAACATTCTTGACACCCTTGAAGCGGAGCGCTGCTTTGCAAAAAGAGCGCTCCGCCGGCGTGTGGCGCATAACGAGGAGTTCGGAATGTCGATAACCCGGAGATATTGCGGCCTTGCAGTGACCGTCTGGCTGGCGGCGCCGCCGCTGCTGGCCGGTGATACGTTCGAGCTGAAAGGCCGAATCACAAACCAGTTCACCGAAGAACAGTACGAGGCGGTGACCATCATCGTCGCCGATCGCCTGGCCACGGAGCTGGGGCGAGTTCATCCGGACAAAAGGGGCCAGTATGTCCTGAAGGTCACCGGGCCTCAGTACATCATCATCAAGGCTGTCCTCGAGGGCTATCCTCCCGTCAACTATCAGCTGGATACGAAACAGTACAAAGAGAGCACCGCCGATCGGGAGGAAAACCGGGCCTTCGGCGAGCTGCGGATACAGACGTATTTCCAGAACATCACCTTTTCCCAAACAGGGGGCGCCGTCCCGGAGGCTGCAGGCCCGGTGACGCTTGAGGATCTGTTGGCGAAAGAGGACCCCCGGGTCGTCAGCGCGTACCAGGCAGCCAGGCGACAAAGGGACGCCGGCAATGTGAAGAAGGCCCTGGAGTCGCTGGAAAAGCTGACCAAGGAGCATCCGGCCTTTTACATTGGCTTGATCGACCTGGGAATGATCCTGGCCGCCCAGCAGGAAAACGACCGCGCTCTGGAGATCTTTACTCGGGCGTGCGGCTTGCGTCCGGAGCATTCCTGGGGATACATCGGGCTGGGGATGACCTTGAACAACAAGCAGGACTACCGGGGCGCCGCCCAGCACCTCCAAAAAGCGGTGGCCATCGAGCCGACGTCGATTAACGCGCAGTATCAGTTGGGTTTCGCCTTGTTCAACCTGGGCGAGAACGACCGGGCCCTGGGCTGCTTCACTCAAGTCGTGGAGGTTAATCCGTCCTTCAATCCGATGACTTACAAGTACATGTCCTCCATCTATATCAAGAAGGGGGATGCGGCTGGGGCGGCTCGGGCTCTGGAGTCCTACCTGGCTCAGTTCCCCGATGCCGCGGACCGGGATCGCGTCCAGCAGATCTTGAAGAAGCTTGGGCACTAACTCGACCATGGAAGACCTGGATGCCCGGCACCGGCGGAGGTTGCTATGAGCGCGTCGAAGATTTTGCGTCGTCCTTTCCTGAAGTCCTTGGGGTTAGCGGCTGCCGGGGGATTGCTGCCGGTGCGAATGGTCCGGGCCGCTTCGAGGATTCCCCGCAACATCGTCATCATCTACGCTGACGACCTTGGTTATGGCGACGTCGGCTGTTATGGTGCGACGCGGGTCAAGACGCCGAGTATCGACCAATTGGCGGCGACAGGGCGCCGCTTCACTAACGCTCATTCCGCATCGGCGACGTGCACGCCCTCCCGTTACGCCATGCTTACGGGTGAGTACGCATGGCGGAGGCCGGGGACGGGCGTTCTTCCCGGTGACGCCAGGCTGATCATCGCTCCCGGCCGCCTGACCCTCCCTTCGCTGCTTCGCGAAGCCGGGTACCGGACGGGCGTTGTCGGGAAGTGGCACCTGGGCTTGGGCGACGGCAACCTGGATTGGAACACTGATATCCAGCCCGGTCCGTTGGATATCGGCTTCGACTATTGCTTTCTCATTCCCGCGACGGGGGATCGCGTGCCTTGCGTCTATGTCGAGAATCGACGTGTGGTCGGACTCGATCCGAGTGACCCGATCCAGGTCAGTTACAAGGAAAAGATTGGGAACGAACCGACAGGAAAAGAGAATCCCGAGTTGCTGAAAATGCACCCGAGTCACGGACATGATCAGACAATCGTAAACGGGATTAGTCGAATCGGGTACATGACGGGCGGAAAGGCGGCGAGGTGGGTCGATGAGGAGATGGCCGACGTTTTGACCGGAAAGGCGACCGCCTTCATTGAGCAGAACCAGGACCGCCCGTTTTTTCTTTACTTTTCAACGCATGATATCCACGTACCGCGCGTTCCCAATCCCCGGTTTGCCGGAAAGAGCGGCCTGGGACCACGGGGTGACGCGATTGTCCAGCTCGACTGGTGCGTCGGTCAGATCCTCGACACCCTGGACCGGCTCAAACTGGCAGAGGATACCTTGATCTTTTTCACCAGTGACAACGGACCTGTCATCGACGACGGTTACAGGGATGAGGCGGTGGAAAAGCTCGACGGCCACAAGCCCAGCGGGCCCCTGCGCGGAGGAAAATACAGCGCCTTCGACGCCGGTACTCGAGTGGCTTTCATCGCCCGCTGGCCGCAACGCGTGAAAGCGGGAGTGTCAGACGCCCTCGTCTGCCAGATCGACTTCCTGTCCTCTTTCGCCGGTTTCTGGAAACGCCGCCTACCGCCCGGCGAGGCGCCCGACAGTCACGATATTCTGCCTGCGCTGCTCGGCGACACGACAAAAGGACGCGACCACCTCGTCGAGCACTCAGGCATCTTGTCGCTGATTCGCGGCAAGTGGAAATACATCGAGCCGAGCGCCGGGGAGAAGTTCAAGGTAAACACCGGAACTGAAACAGGTCGGGACAGCGTGCCACAGTTGTACGACCTGGAGGCCGATCTCGGCGAAAAGGAGAACGTGGCTGCACAACATCCCGACATTGTCCGCGAAATGCAGGCGCTTCTAAAAAAGATCAGAGAAGACGGATATTCCCGGCCCACCTCCTGAAAGCAGCAGGCGGCCAGGCCTCGTGCCATGTAAAAGAGGCCTGAGCAGGATCGAGTCTTGGGCGTGTTTCCGTGACGGTCCGTGTTCGCCGGCCATCTGAAATCCGCCCAAGATGACTAGAGACGGAATTATCGATACGAGCGGTATCCTGCCCGACAATCGCCAGGAAAAAAGCAAGGAACCGAGAACACGAGTCGCGATTGTGGGGAGCACCGCCGTGTTTTTCCCGGTTAGATCGAGCCGGGTGCGGCGTCGAAGCCCGTCGCGATTGGTTTTGCGGCGGAGCTTTGGAGGCGAGGCAAGACACGTTAATTACGGTAACATTGCGGCAAAACTCTTGGATATTCGAAAGCAAAGGACAAGAATAGCGGCGCTCCAAAAGGAACAGAAAACGAAACAAGGTCAAAGGCATCCAGGCTCGCAACCAGGTTTCAGTTTTATAGGGAGGATCGTGCGATGAGAACAGTCAAAAAGGTCAAGTACTCCTTCCTGGGACTCATGGTGTTCCTGGCAATCTCGTTCGCGGGGACCGGCTGGGGACAGGAGTTCCGGGGCTCTATCTCGGGACGAATTCTGGACGCGACGGGAGCGTTGGTGCCAGGAGTGACGGTCGTTGCGACCAACGAGGAAACGAATGTTTCCGTCCAGGCCCTCTCCAACGAGGAGGGAAACTACACGATCCCTTACCTGCTGCCGGGCAGCTACACCATCTCGACCGACATTCCCGGCTTCAAAAAGTCGGTGCGCAAGGGGATTGTCGTCCAGGTCCGCGACAAGCTCGTTATCGACTTCCAGATTGAGGTCGGCGAGGTGACCGAAACGGTGACGGTGGCCGCAGCCACACCGCTGTTGCGTGTCGGGGACGCCAACCTGGGTCAGGTCGTTGACCGGCACTTCCTGGACAAGCTTCCGCTCGCCGGATTGAGCCCGCTCGGGCTGGCTGACATGTCGCCGGGGGTCGTCGGGGGAGGCGGAGGCGTTACCAGCAACAGCCAGAATGACATCGCGATCGGCGGAGGTGGGGGCCAGGACCGGGGAAACGATGTGACCGTGGATGGAATTCCGAACGTAGCCCCGCGGCAGCGCGGTTTGGCAGTCACGATCCCCATGGTTGACGCAGTTCAGGAATTTCGAGTCCAGACCACGCTGTTTGACGCGAGCAACGGACGCTCCAATGGCGGAGTTCTGGCTGTTTCGACTCGCGGCGGGACCAACCAATTCCGCGGCACAGCTTACGGTTTTCTGCGGAACCGGGCGCTGGATGCGAACAGCTGGACCAACAACAAGCTCGGACTGGAAAAACCACCGATTCACTACAACGCCTGGGGGGGAACGATCGGCGGGCCGGTTCGCCTTCCTTTGTACAACGGTCAGGACCGGACTTTCTTCTTCTTCGGCTTTGAAAAGACTTCAAACGCCCGTTCGATTACCCGGCAGGCCCGGGTTCCGACCGAGCGGGAGCGCCAAGGCGACTTCTCACAGACGCTTCCTGCCAAGGGCTCGAAGCCGTTCCAGATCTTCGATCCGTATACGACGGTCCTGAATTCGAAGGGCAGTTTCGTGTCGCGCGACGCGTTTCCAGGCACCAAGATCCCGGCCAACATGCTGAGCCCGATTGGCGTGGCGGTGCTTGAACAACTCCCCTTGCCCAACCTCGGCGTGGCGCCACAGATCAACAAGGCTAATTGGGGCGCCAGCAGCACTCAATCGGTTGAAACCGAGAACTGGGTGGCGCGCGTGGACCACAATATTAGCTCGCGCCAGCGCCTGTACGCCCGTTTCGGCGCAGTCAGCCACGATTCGATCGTGGATCCGATCTTCTTCCCGGGCGCTTTCAGCATCCCGCCGGAGGGGACAACCGACCTGAATTTCGACCTCCGCAGGAACAAGTCGTTCGCGCTGGACGATACCTTTACCTTCAGTCCTACCTTTGTCAGCTCGTTCCGTTACGGCTACACCCGGACGTTCATTGATGTCGTCGGGGACGGAGACTCGCGGGACCCCAAGCTACTCAAACTCCCCGACATTATTCTCCAGAATCAGACGGGCGGCGGATTCCCGATTTTCAACCTGGGTGAGAACGTCCCGCAGATTGGAAGCCGGACGCGGCTTAGCGTGAATGACATTCATGCGTTTTTCGCCAACATGAATAAGCTGACCGGCAATCACACGCTGAACTTCGGTGTGGACTACCGGCTGGTCCGCTGGAACGAGTCCAACCCGAACACTTACGCGGTCGGGCAATTCCAGTTCAACAACACATTCACCCGCGCGAATCCGCAGGATTCCAAGACTGCCGACTGGTCCGGAAGCGGTATGGCGTCGTTGCTGCTCGGCTTGCCGACGACGAGTAACGGCAGCCGTATCGGTTTCGATTCCCCGCTCTCGCTCCAAACTCACTACGCGGGACTGTTCATACAGGACGACTTCAAGGTCCGTCCTAATCTCACGCTGAACCTGGGACTGCGTTACGAGGTGGAGACACCGTACACCGAGCGATTTGACCGGCTTGCCTATGGCTTCGATCCGGACGCGAAGCTCCCCATCTCCGTCCCCGGTTTTGAGGACCTTAGAGGAGGTTACACGTTTGTGAACCAGGGACCGTACGGACGCCGGATGGGAACAGTCGACACCAACAACTGGGGTCCGCGTTTCGGCTTCGCCTACTCGCCTGATTCGAGGACCGTGATTCGCGGAGGCTTCGGGATCTTTTTCTCGAGCGCTATCGTGAATCAGTATAACGGCGTCCCGCGTACTTCTCCGTCTTTCGGCGCGATCACCAACTATGTGGGTTCTTCGAACAAAGACCGCACCCCGTTGCCGGGAGTCAATCTGAGCAATCCCTTCCCTGCCGGCGTCAACAAACCGACAGGCAACTCGGAAGGGTTGATGACCCAAATCGGAGGCCAGGTCCGCTTTGCGGACCCCAACCGGGTGCTGCCTTATACCGAACAGTGGCAGTTCGGCATTCAGCGCGAGTTGCCTTGGCAGTCGATGATCGAGGTGTCATACGCCGGCAATCACATGCTGAAAGGCATGGAGCACGGGCTGAACTACAACGAAACTCCGGACGAGTTCAGAAGGAATACCGAATCGGTCCCCAACCCGTTTTACGGCGTGCTGCCGGCCACCAGCACAATTGGCGCCTCATCCAGCATCCAATCGAACCGGCTGAACCGGCGTTTCCCGCAGTTTGACTCGGTCACTGTGGACAGCGCGAACTCGGGTCGGTCGATCTACCACTCCTTGCAGACGCGTTTCCAGAAGAGGACGTCGGACGGTTTCACCTTCGTCGGCGCCTATACCTTCTCGAAGATCATCCTGTACCAGATGACCACCCTGGTGAATCAGCGCGCGTACCAGCGCTACGTCCCCGACGTTGATTTCCCGCACATCCTTCGGCTGTTCGCGACCTACGAGCTGCCTTGGGGACAGCGGGGAAGCTTTGGACGGGTGCCGGTTCTCCTCGACCAGGTCTTGGGCCACGCTCTGGGCGGCTGGTCGGTGACCTGGACCACCGCGTACACTTCAGGAAATCCGCTCACGTTTGAGGATCCGGACCGCGATCGGCCCATTCCGATCCGGGATCCGAGGACTGCCGGCTCGGTCGAGCAGCGTCTCGGGGATCGCGTCGACGCGGACGGCAATATCCTCAACCCGTTCCTGGATCCGGCGGCGTTTGAACGCCTGGCCGACGAGTATGCCATCACTCCTGAGCCGGAGTTCTACGGCTGGTTGCGCGGGCCGGCCCCGATCGAACACAGCCTGACCCTCTTCAAAAACTTCAATCTCTATGAAAGATGGCGGCTCGAGTTCCGAGGCGAGATCCGTAACCCGTTTAATTCGCCGCAGTGGGAGGATCCGATCACCGATATCTCGAGCAGTGATTTTGGCGCCATCAAGGAGGCCGAGGGTCAAAGGACCATCATGATAGGAGCCAAGCTCCGGTTCTAGGGGGCTCTTGACATTCGGTGTCCTGAATCACCAGAAGCCGCAAGCACAGGGCGCGTCGGATTCGGACCGTTCCCGACAGTCGAACGTGGAACACGTTCGAAGCCGACGCACTGCCCATCCGCCGACGGTCTGCAGAGACGCCCGCGCTTGCGGCGCCTTGAGCCTTCGGAAAGCTCATCTGAAGCAGGCAGCGGTGTAGCGCCTGTCAGTGCGGAAACCCATTCCAGCCATTAATATACGCCGGCATGCGCGGCCGGATGCTCCCGCAGTTCCCTCCGTCGTCCCCAGGTTTACACGTGTAAATAAACTCGTTGACAACCGCTCTGCTCTTCAGGTAAGAGTCTTCAGTCCCTTGCGGGGTGGTTTAAGGTAAAATGCGTCGCCACCTGGAGTCGGCGATCGTTCCGTCAAAGGCCGGAAGTTAGGAAATTGGTTCAAAGCAAGTTTCGAACCCTGTTGCTGGTCCTTGGTCTCCTGTTGTGCGGGTCTTCCTCCGCATTGCGGGCCTGCAACGTCCCCGCTTTCCGTTATGCATTGGAAAGGTGGCCGGCCGATCTCTACCAGGTCGTTGTCTATCACGAATCTACGCTTCCGGGAGGGGAGCTCGAGCTTCTGCGGAAGAGCGCCGCTGGACAAGGCGGGCTCGCCAATTACTCCCTGCGGACGGTCGACGTGTCTAGACCCGAGGGGATGGCTCTTGCCCGCCAGCGCCGGATTGCAGCCTTTCCCTGGGTAGAGATCTTCTACCCGGCCCATTCCGAGATCGAGGCAGCGGTCTGGTCGGGACCTCTCGCTTCCGGCTGCGCCGGCAAGATTGTGGCTTCACGCAACCGAGCCAGGCTGGCCGAGAGCCTGTTGAGCGGCGAAGTTGCGGTGTGGGTGGTTGTGAGAGGCGGAAACGAACGCAAAAACCGGCGCGCCGTTGACGTACTCAAGGCTTCCCTCGCACAGGCCTCCGCGACGCTCCGGATTCCGGAAATCGGAACCGACCTGAACGGAGACCCCATCGTTGTCACCGATTTCAAGACATATCCCGTTCATTTCGCCCTCATGGAGATCGCCGCTGATGACGCGGGCGAAGAGCTTCTCGTCAGCGCCCTGTTGAAATCCGAACCCGATCTTGAGCAGTACGACGAGCCCAAGGCTTTCCCGGTTTTCGGCCGGGGGCGCGCTCTTTACGCCTTGGTCGGAGAGGGAATCCAGGAAAAGAACATTCTTGAAGCCTGCCAGTCGCTTATCAATTGGTGCTCCTGCGAGATCAAGGCCTTGAACCCGGGAACGGATCTGCTGATCGCTGCCGACTGGTCGCGGCCGTTCGGCGGCCGGATGGTCAAGGATCCGGAAGTGCCCCTGGTGGGGCTGGGTGGCTTTGTGCCAGGCCAGGCGCCGGGAAGGAGCGAGCCGGCGCAGAAAGCCGTGCAGACCGATCCTGGCCCTGCGGCATGCGTAGTCGCGCCGCCGGCCGCCAGGACCACACTGACGGCCGCTGCCGCACAGGCGCCCGCGCCTCTGCGCCGTCCCCTTCGGCGCAACCTTCTGTACCTGGCCGGTGGTGCGGGGATCGCGCTACTGGCGCTTTCCGTCCTGCTGGCGGTGAGGAAGAAAAGATGAGGGGCGTAGGGGCGAAGGGAAGGATGAAGGATGAAGCGAAAGCCCACAGAGCCGCAAGCGCAGCGTCTTTTGGGGAGCGCGTCGGGTGCGTGCCGGACGAAGGGACGAAGGGGCGAAGGGAGTGCTGTCCTGGCAATCTTTGAGGCAACCGACCATGACGATATGGCAACTCGTAATCAAGGAGATCCTCCGACGTAAGGCCAACTTCGTCTCCGGTCTGGTGGCCGTCACCTTGGCGGTCGCCGTCCTGGTGGGCTCTTTGACGATTCTCCGACTCCACGACCTGGGAACCGAACGGATCGTGGCCCGGAAAGAGCAGGAGACCCGACAGCGGATGGCCTTGCTGGAAGACGACTACCGGAAGATCATGAAGAACCTCGGCTTTAACCTGCTGATCCTCCCGGAGAACCAGAAACTGTCTGATTTCTATGCGAGCGAGACGTTATCGGCATACATGCCGGAAAGCTACGCAACACGTCTGGCCGCGGCCAGGATCGTGACCATTCGGCACCTGTTGCCGAGCCTGCAGGAGAAGGTCAAATGGCCCGAGAGGAAGCGAACCATCCTGCTGATCGGGACTCGGGGCGAGGTGCCGTCGCTGTTTCGCGACGCGCGGGAGCCGATTCTGCTGCCGGTGCCGAAAGGTCATGCCGTGATCGGTTACGAGCTGGCCGAGAGCCTGGGCCTGAGGCCGGGCGACCAGCTGACTCTTTTCGGGCGCAGGTTTACGGTCAGTCACTGCAATGAGGAGAGGGGCTCCAAGGATGACATCTCGATTTGGATCGACCTCACTCAGGCGCAGGAAATACTGGAAAAGCCGGGGCTGGTCAACGCCATTCTGGCTTTAAAGTGCATCTGCGCGGGCAACGAGCTGGCGGCGGTCCGCCGAGACGTGGCGGCGGTTCTGCCCGGCGTCCAGGTGATCGAAGAAGGCTCGAAGGTCCTGACGCGGGCGGAAGCCCGGGACCGGGCTGCCAGGGAGGCGGCGGAAGCCGTATCGGCCGAAGTGCGCAACCGGCGACAGCTGCGGGAGGAGCAGGAGCAATTCTCCTCGATTCTTGTCCCGTTGGTGCTGCTCATGAGCGCCTTCTGGATCGCCCTGGTCTTTTATACAAATGTGCGTGAACGTCGCAGTGAGATCGGGATCCTGAGGGCGTTGGGAGCGCGTTCGAGTACGATACTCCGCCTGTTCCTGACCAAGGCTCTATTGATGGGCTTCTTCGGCGCCTTGGCAGGTTACACGATCGGGGTTCTGGTCGGAGTCATTCGTGAGTGGGAAATCGCACTGGCGCTCCTGGAGATGCGCGTATTCCTTTTGGCGTCGGGCACGGCGGTCCTGCTGTCGCTGGCCGCGAGTTGGCTCCCGGCCTATTACGCCGCGCAGCAGGACCCGGCCGAAGTGTTGAGAGAGGAATAATTAACATGGTCCTGCTGCAAAGGGTGACGAAAACCTATCCCAAGGGGAACGTCAGGATCACGGCTTTGGCGTCGATCGATCTGGGAGTTCGTCCGGGGGAATTCGTCGCGCTGCAAGGGCCCAGCGGGAGTGGCAAGACGACCTGCCTCTTGATCGCCGGCGGTCTGCTGCGTCCTGACAGCGGGACGGTGCTGATTGCCGGCCAGGATCTGTACGCGATGAAGCGCAATCAGCTGGCCGCCTTCCGTTCGTGGACCATCGGTTTTGTCTTTCAACAGTATCATCTCATTCCCTACCTCACCGTTCTGGAGAACATCCTGGCGCCGGAAGCCGGCCAGGGGCGAAGTAACAACCGAGAGCGGGGCCGGCAGCTCGCAGAACAGTTTGGCCTTGCTCATCGGCTCGACCATACCCCGGGCGAGCTGAGCGCCGGGGAAAAGCAACGCACCGCGCTGGCGCGGGCTCTTCTGTTTCAACCGAAGGTCGTCCTCGCCGACGAGATTACCGGGAACCTGGACGAGGAGAACGCGAAGATCGTCCTGGGTTATCTCAGGGAATATGTCACAGGTGGAGGTTCGGTTCTCCTGGTGACGCACGATCGGGAGATCGCCGCCCAGGCTGACCGGGTTCAGCATCTTGCCCACAATACAGAATCGGAGGCTGCGCCGTGCTGAGGTCCGTCGTGCCTGTCCTGATGCGAGTATTCCTGTTCACAACCCTGTTTTCGTCCGCGCCGGCTGCTGACTGGCCCATGTGGCGTTACGATGCCGGCCGGACCGCCTCTTCGCCGGAAGAGCTGCCTTCCCAGCTTTATCCCCAGTGGACGCGCCAGTATCCCCCGCGTGAACCGGTCTGGGACGATCCGCTGAACTGGGACCTCATGTCCTACGACACGGTGTTCGAGCCGATTGTACTTGGCAACATGCTTTACCTCGGCTTCAACGATCGCGATAAGGTCGTAGCGCTGGATATCCGTACCGGCGAGGAAAAGTGGACCTTTTACGCCGACGGGCCGGTCCGGCTCCCCCTGGCCGCAAGCCGCAACCGCCTCTTTTTCACAAGCGACGACGGCTATCTCTACTGCCTGTCCGCAGATACGGGGGCTCTGCGCTGGAAGTTTCGGGGCGGACCCAGGGACCGAAAGATCCTGGGCAACAAGCGGCTCATCTCGACGTGGCCTGCCCGGGGCGGCGTGGTGGTGTATCAGGATACGGTCTACTTCGCTGCCAGCATCTGGCCGTTTATGGGGACGTTCATTTATGCGCTCGACGCAGAAACCGGCCGGGTGATCTGGCGAAACGAGGGGACGGGGGCGGACTATCAGAAACAGCCTCACAACTCTCCCGCCTTTGCCGGAGTCGCGCCGCAAGGCGCTTTGGTCGCTCTGGCCGATCGGCTGCTCATCCCTGGCGGGCGCTCCGTGCCGGCTTGTTTTGACCGTCGGACCGGCCGACTTCTCTATTATCGTCTGTCGGAATACAACAAGACCGGAGGCGCGTTTGTTTGCGCTAACGAGCGGCACTTCTTCAATCACTATCGGGACCGGGATACCGACCTGTATGACCTGAAAAGCGGCAAACCGTTAGGGCGCCGGCTGGGCAAATATCCCGTCCTGGCCGGGCGAACCTACTACATGTCGGGTGAGTCGGTCGTCGTCCGAAACGCCGGCCAGCCCGAGGCCAAACAGTTCACATTGAAAGTCGATGCAACCGGGGACCTGATCAAGGCAGGCTCGCGACTCTATGCGGGCGGTGACGGTCAAATCGTGGCGTTGCGGACTGTGCGGAACGACCGGCTGGACCCCGATTGGGTGCAAAAAGTAGACGGCCAGGTCAGGCGACTCGTGGCCGCGAACGGGATGCTCTTCGCAGTGACACTGGAGGGCAAACTGATCGCTTTTGGGAAGGATCCCGTAACGGTCGTCGATCACGCCAGGCAGCCGGAGGCGCCCCGGCCCCGGCCGGAAATCTCCGAGGCGGCGCAGGTCATCCTGCGGCAAACCGGCACAAGGGATGGCTATGCCTTGTTCTACGGGACCGGGGAAGGGGACGGCGATTTACTTGCCTCCCTGGCGCTGTCCTCTGCTCTCGATATCGTCGCCGTTGTGCCCGGAACAGAGGCCGTGGCCTCTCTTCGGCAGCGTTTTGACCTGTGCGGGCTGCTGGGAAAGCGCGTTCACGTCCTGGAAGGAACCCCGGAGAGTTTCGAGCCGCCCCCCTACATGAACTCACTGGTCATCCTTGGTAATCGAGATGACGAGTGGCGAAATGACAGGGCCCTGCAACGAATGGTCGCATCGATCAGACCTTACGGGGGCAAAATCTGGATTCCTTCAGCGTGGCCCGACTCTCGTTCCACTGAGACCGGTCGCCGGACGCAGGAAAGCTCGGCCACAATCAGAGAATTGCTCAACCTCGAGCCGCCACTGTCGGTCAAGCATGTTGAGTCTGCGACGGTCTTCAGCAAGGACGGCCCGCTGCCCGGAGGCGCGGCCAACTGGACCCACCAGTACGGGAATATCGCCAACACGGTGAAATCGGGGGACCAGTTGGTCAGGCTGCCCCTGGGGATCCTCTGGTTCGGAGGCAGCTCCAACCTCGATGTCCTGCCGCGCCATGGCCATGGTCCTCCGGAACAAATCGTCGACGGACGGTTGATCATCGAAGGCATCGATTGCATCAGCGCAAGGGACATTTACACCGGCCGGGTGTTGTGGAAAGCCGCTCTCGAGAAGTCTGCGACCTTAGGCCAGTACTACGACGAAACATACGACGGGAACGCGCCTCTGACGGTTAAGACCAATCAGCGGCACATCCCGGGCGCCAATGCACGGGGTACGAACTTCATTGCCACCTCTGATTGGGTCTATGTGCTCCAAGGCAACCAGTGTCACGTTCTGGATATCAGAACCGGCGAGAGGGTCAATATCTTCTCACTGCCTGCTCGAGGAGGAGTCAAGCCGTCACGCTGGGGCTACATAGGGGTTTCCGCCGACAAGCTGATTGCGGGAAGCGATTTCGTGACTTTCCCCAGCGCCCCTCCTGCCGCCGAGGCTGACCCGAAGGGAAAGGCGGGCGCGACTGACCGGCAACGGGCCAAGCTCGAGGTCTTCGGCAAGTTCGACGCGGTGGCCAGCAAATCGCTAGTCGTCATGGACCGCCAAAACGGCTCCGTCAAATGGAGCGTAGACGCGCGCTACGGGTTCATTCACAATGCCATTGCCGCCAGCAATGATGTCCTGTACTGCCTGGACAAACTGCCGCCCGGGATCGAGAAACGCCTGCAGCGCCGCGGCCGGCAGCCTCCGGCCGACTATCGCTTGCTGGCGCTGGATCTCGCCACCGGGCGAGTGCTTTGGGAGCGGAACACCGGTATTTTCGGCAGCTGGCTGAGCTATTCACAAGAACATGACCGCCTCTTGCAGGCCACGCGGCCTTCCCGCGACATGCTGACCGATGAAACCGGAGAACGCATGGCGGTCTACGTCGCCTCAACAGGCCATCTCGTGTGGGACAGAAAGATCAAATACAACAACCCCCCGATCCTGCATGGCGACCAGATTATCACTGACAACGCGGCTTACAGCCTGGCGACCGGGGAGCGAAAACTGCGCGTCGATCCTGTGACCGGAGAAGACATTCTATGGAGCTATTCGCGCACCTACGGCTGCAATTACAACATTGCCAGCCAACACCTGCTGTCATTCCGGTCGGCAGCGGCCGGGTTTTACGACCTGCTGGCGGATAGCGGGACCGGGAACCTGGGCGGCTTCAAGTCAGGCTGCACCTCCAACCTGATCGCCGCCGGCGGCCTGTTGAACGCGCCGGACTATACGCGCACCTGCCAGTGTTCGTATCAGAACCAGACGTCTCTGGCTTTGATCCATATGCCGGAGCTCGAATACTGGACCACCAACGACTTCGTCTGGAACGGCAAGCCTGTCGAGAGAATCGGGCTTAATCTGAACGCGCCGGGTGACCGCGTAGCCCAGGACGGCACGCTCTGGCTGGATTTTCCCAGCGTCGGGGGGAAGTCACCCGACCTGCCGGTCCGATTGCAGCCGTCCAACCCGCAGGCGATACGCAGGCACTCGCTCACGCTGAAGCCGAACGGACAGGAATGGGTCGCTGCTTCCGGACTTGCCGGGCCGCTCAAGCTCGAGGTCACGCTGTCCAGTCCGGCCGAGAAAGCGACGTACACTGTCAAACTGCACTTCGCCGAGCTGGAGAACAGGAAGCCCGGCGAGCGGGTGTTCCATGTCCGGCTCCAGGCGCGCGAGGTTTTGCGCCAGTTCGATATCGCGCAGGAAGCGGGGGGCGCTGATACGCCCGTCGTCAAGACTTTTACAAAGGTTCCGGTCGAGGGCCTGCTCACAGTCGAGTGTGTCCCGTCCTCGGGCGGAGCACAACCTCCGCCGCTGCTGTGCGGCATCGAAATCGTTCGCGAAGATCCGTCATCCGCCCCGGCGGTGGACTGACGTCTTGCAGCCGCGGCTCCGAAAGACAGCTGGATCGAGGGTATCGATAGTGTTTTCAACGCCTCGATCCCTGTTCGATCGAAGATCGGGTTTTATGTATTATTCGGGATATTCTTGTTCGAGACGCTCTTCGAGCATTTTGCGGCGAGCGTTCGCGTTTTTGTGGGTGTTCTTTGTGCTTTTCCGCCCTGCCGCCGCCCAGGAGGCAGCCGGTCAAGAGACCATCAGCCAGGTGCTGGCGCCGGTCTATCCCCTGCTTGCCGACCAGATCGTCAGTGATTTTGACCTGCGCGAAAAGCGGGGGATCGGAATCGACCTCGGCAGCGGGCCGGGCGACCTGATCCTTGAGCTATGCAAGAGGACCCGGTGGATGCACTGGGTCAACGCCGACATTGATCCCCGGGTCTTCCCCGGTTTCCTTCAGAGGGCGCAGAAGGCCGGGTTCCAGGAGCGCGTCAGCGCCATGCTGGCTGACGCCCAGGCCCTTCCTTTCCACGACCATTTTGCGGATATCGTCGTCTCGCGAGGTTCCTTTCAGTTCTGGAAAGACAAACGCAAGGCTTTCGCTGAAATCTATCGTGTCCTCAAGCCGGGCGGCGTCGCCTTCATTGGACGGGGCTTCCCCGAAAGCCTCCCGCTGGAAGTGGCGCGAGCGGTCCGGGACAGGCAACGGCGAAACGGAAAAGAGCCGGTTTACGACGTCGCCAGGACGTCAGCCGAGTTGACCGGCATCATGCGCGCTCTCAGAATCGAGGACTTCCGTGTCCGTATTCCCAGGCCCGAAATCCGCGACGTGAACTACGGGATCTGGCTGGAGTTCAGGAAGTCGGGCGCCGGCCGAAAGCCGCCGGAGCTGCTGGAAACGCCGGGTCGGGAATCAGTCGGGCTCGAGCTGTCGACCACGGTGATCGAGAGATCTGATATTGCCAGGCAGGGCGCCCAGACGCTTGTCGACTCGCTTGAATTTGCTCCGGGTGCCTGGATTGAGTCCCGGGGGCGCAAGGTCAAGCAGTTTGTTTCGATGCGGGGCCAGAAGTATCCCTACCCGGAGTACGCTGTCGATGGGGCCCTCTTTCGTGAATTCCACGAGGTCCCGTACTTTCTGTCCGCAGCGGATATCGACCGGGTGGAAATCTTGCGTTCCGGCGGGGCGATGCTGGCCGGAAACTCCGGGCTGGTGGGAATCATTAACCTGGTCCCGAGGCGGTATAACAGTCGCGAAACCGCGGTCCAACTGGAAGCCGGCAGTTTCGGAACCGGCAACGCGCGCATTTCTCACGGCGGCACGCTCGGAGACTTCTCATACGGCCTCAGCTTGAACGCTTTCCGCTCGGACGGGCCTGAGAACCGGCACGGCGACGAGAGCCTGACCAGTTGCTATGCCGGTTTGACCTGGCATGGATCAGAGTCGCTCTCCTTGACCACTCACCTGTTCCATATCCAGGGCAGCAGGGCCATGGTCCAGGCGCTGCCGCCTGCCGGTCTAAGGCTTCGGACTGCGCGGGAGGAGTTCGATCCCGTCCAGACAAGCTTCGGGACGGTCAAGGCCCTCTACCGGCCAAACGAGCGGCTGTCGACTCAAGTCGTGCTGGGGTACAGCGACAGGCACAACACGGCGTTGGCCCACACGGCTTCAGGCGCCACGGCCACCCGCGACTGGGATCGCGAGCTGACAGTCAACGCGGTTCAGGCGCTCGCACTCACCGACAACAATGTCCTGCGCGTGGGGGTAAATTTCAACCACTGGACCGCCCCTTACGGCAAGAGATTTTACACGGGCCGGCCCGTGGATCTTGAAACGTACTCGTTTGCCGTGACTGATGAGCAACGGCTCGGCGCCCTTGTTTTCGACACGGCTGTGCGCTACCAGCGGTCTTACATTAACGAATACGGCGCGTTCAGTGTAGAGGAGAATTCCGCCCCCTACCGAAACGTGCTTCCGGTGGTAAACGAATGGGAGCCGCCGGTTCTGTCCGCCAGCCTGGGCGCTGGATACTTCCTCACCGATAACTTGTCGGTCCATGGGAATGTTGTCGGCGGGACGCTGGAGCCCAGGCGCGGGACTCTTGACACGAACCTGCGGCCGCCGAAGAAAGAAGGGCGGGTCATGGCGGATCTGGGCTTGCGGCTGGCCGATCCGAGGCTGGGGACGGGGACCATCTCCGCCTTTTTCGTCCGGAGGGAAGACGGGATCAATCTGAGCGGGGCCACCCGGACGGTCAACGGACGCCTCATGGAGCTTTATGAGAACCGTGATCAGGACTCGAAGGGCCTGGAAATCGACCTTCGTTCCCGCCGCCTGTTGGACACGCTCCAGCTGTTTGTTAATGTCACGGCCCTCGAGGCGCAAATTGAAACCGGAGAGGCCATGCGGTCGGACCGTGAGGTGCCACGAGCCATCGCGGGCGGAGGGATGTCGGCCTGGAAGTGGGACTGCGATGTCAATGTGTTCTGGAAGTTTGTCTCTGCGTACAAAAGCCGGCGGTTCGCGGAGCCGCCCATTGACCAGCCGCTCGGCGGTTTTCACACTGTTGACGTGATCCTGGGCCGTCGTCTCGGTCCTGGGAAGCAGACCCGGGTCTATGCGGAAGTAAGGAACATTGCTGACCGGGCCTACTCCACCGTTGTCGGGTATCCCGATTACGGCCGTCGGGTGATGATCGGCCTCGAGCAGATGTTCTAAGTAACGCCTCAGTCTTCGTACGGCGAGGCTCCGAAAGCGCCACAGAGCCGCAAGCGCAGCGTTTTAGCGGATGTAGCGCCAATTTTCGGAACGTACCGAGTGGTTGTTCCATCGGTACGTGGTCAAGGTCGGAAGCGTCCACTCTGCGTCTGGTTTTCGGAGGAGCGGGGTGAGATCGTACGCCTCCAGGCGGCGGGCAGGCAAGCCGCACAGGCTGATCAGTGTCGGGTAGATGTCCTGGAGATTGACTGGCCGGGTGCAGGTTTTTCCAGCGGGCAGCAGGCCTGGAGCCTGAAAAGTCAGGATGTTGCGCGTTGCCTCTTCCCAGAGGGAGAACTTCCTCCAGTGGAGTTTCTCGCCCAGGTGCCAGCCGTGATCCGACCAGAGCACCAAAACCGTGTTGTTTCGGTATTCGCTCTTCTCCAATGCGTCGAGGACCCGCCCTACGCACTCATCCACGAAGCTGATGGCGGCCAGGTAGCCTTGCACCGCCTTTCTCCATTGTCCGTGGCGAAGCACCCTGGCATGGTCGCCGTCCGGTTTGGCGATCGCCCGTCCGAGGGGCGGCACATCGTCCAAGTCGTCCTCCTTGACGGTCGGCAGCGTCACCCGTTCTACCGGGTACAAGTCAAAATAGCGGCGGGGAACATACCAGGGAAGATGAGGCTTGCTGAAGCCGCAAGCCAGGAAGAAAGGCTTGTCATGCTTCTTCTGGAGTTGTTGGATGGTCCAATCGGCAACTTGCCAGTCACCCATTTCTTCCGGCGACACGTCGAGGGGTCCCCAGTCAAACTGCGCAGCGTAAGGGATGCCGTTAAACGGGGTTGCGGGAGGTCTCGGTCCGCGCGGTACCGGGTTGTCCGCGGATGGCCAGCACTCGTCCCAGGATTCCGGGTGGGGAAACCTGTTGTGAAAGATCTTGCCGCTCGTCAGGGTCCGGTAGCCGTGCGACCTGAAATACTGCGGTATCGTGATTGCTTCCTTAAGGCGACGGCTTTGGCGCCAGTCCTGCTCGTTTTCGTATACGCCCGAGGTCGAGGGGCGGACACCGGTCATCAATGCGGCACGCGATGGGTTACACAGGGGCGCGGGGCAATGAGCGTTTGTGAAAAGAACACCGCCCGCCGCCAGGCGATCAAGATGAGGCGTTTTGGCATCGGGGTGGCCACCGAGGCAGCCGACCCAATCGTTCAGGTCATCAATCGCGATAAACAGGACGTTTGGCCCTGCACTGCGGCCGAAAAGCAGAGGAGATGCGGCAACGGCCGCTGATGCGGCCCCAAGCCCTTTAAGGAAAACGCGCCGGTCCAGGTATCCCTTCACACTGTCCTCCTGCGGTTGCAGTCATACTTATACCGTAAGCGAGCCGCGCGCGCAGCGTTTTTCACGGGCACAGCCCGGGGTTCAATGGGCCGCCGCACTCCAAAAGGGCCGGTGGCCGCGGCTCGGTGCGTCGGATCACTCCCGGAAAGATCGCTCATCTCAGGTTCGAATATTCTGCGGGCCTTAACCTGGTCTTAACCGCCTTAACCACGGCGCAGTCCGGAGTTTGACAGGTGGGAGCGCCGCTTCTATACTCGGGCTGCTCCGGTACCCGGTCGCACCGGGTGAAGCCGGACTCGAGGATCAGGCGCGAGGGCGCCATCGCGTCCGGGCAGTGCCGGTGCGATCCAACAGGCTATTACGGCCTTGCCAGCGAGTACCGAACCAGCCAGGAGGATCGCTATGAAATTCCGAAGGTTCGTTGCGCTTTTCGCCGTAATCGTCGTCGCCGCCATCGTCGGTTTCGCCAATCTTGTCGTCCAAGCTCAGTCATACAAAGTACGTTTTGTCACCAAGTCTCTGGCCGTGATGCCGCCCCGTACAGGGGAGGGCATGCGTGTCACCTTCAATTTCACCGTTGAAAATGACGGAGGCCCGATCAGGCGCGTGCAGATCCGGGTTCTCCAGCCCTGCAACGCTCGCGGCGAAGGTCGAGTGTTCGCCGACTTGATCGGCCAGGTGATCAAACGAGGAACGAACAACTACCAGGTTTCCGGAGTGTTCCAGGCGCCGACCGGCGACAAGAACTTCGTCCTCATCCAACTGCTTGACCGGGAGAAGAATGAAAAGGCGCCGCCGCTCATTACAAGCTCCGGCGTGCGCCAGTGGCTGCCGGTCACCTTCAGACTGGCGCCACCCGTGTCTTAGCTCCTGATACGCTGACAGACCCGCAAGCCGAGCGCTTTTCGCTGAGTGACGGGTCGCTGGGACAAAAGCCTGCTCTATTGGGCTTCCGACGGGGGATAAGTCTTGAGGTGGTGAGCCACGTATTCGGTTCGGATCGGTACCCCGCGATCGACATAGACTCGGACGAGGAGTTGGAAATACTGTCTCTGGCCCGTTGACGCCGGCTTCATGCGCGCGAGCAGCGGGCCGACTGTCTCCGCGCGGGTCAGGTATTCAATTGCACCCAGGACGCCCGGGCCGCCGTGCGCGGAAAGCACGAGCACTTCCCGGTTCGGAAGGAATCCGGGGAACGAAGAGACGATGACGTAGGTGTAGGCGTTTTGGAAGCTGGCCGGATTCACGTCGAAATAACCCTCGTGAAACCGCGCAGTGTAAGTCTCTTGCTCGCCCGGTTGGGGCTTCCGGTTGGTCACGACTGCGTCCGATGTCCACTCGAAATCGACGCTGTGCGGAAAACGACGCAGAAGGTGATTCATCCTGGGCGCCCCAAGCAGGATGATGTTCCCGGTCTGGATAGAATCCCAGTTGGTCTTCTCCGACTCTTTAGCCTTAACCGGAACGCCGGATGGCGCAAAGAAAGCGGTGAGTCTGACCAGGGCGAGGGTTTCACCAACCAGCGCGTAGTCGTAACGAGGTCCCATCAGCGGGCCCAGCCGTTTTCGCAACCGCTGAAAGGCGGCATTGGACTCGAGCGCATTCGGTTCATTCACGTTCGGCTCGTTGATGTCATAGGCGCGCAAAAACACCCGATAGTCGGGTGCGGTGAGGAAAAACGGGCTGCCGAAAACGACGTACAGATCTGTTCCAGGGGAGAGAAAAGGCCCCCAGAGAGGCAACAACTCGGGCGAGATCGGTGTCCGGTTCATGGTCTGAACCGCTTTGCGTAGCTCCCGGTTCTGGAGGTACAGGAAAGAAGCCAGCGCGCACGCCGCAATTCCGGCGATCAGCAAGAGCACGAAGAGGGCTGCCGGCCTCCGGGAACCGGCTGGGCCGCGCCCCACTCCCAGTTCCTTGCGCCGCAGACTGATCGCCGGCATGTAGCTTCCCTTGGGAAGCTCGATCAGGAGAGGATCTTCTCTGCCCTCGGCGCTGTAATACTCGCGCAGCTTGGTTCTGAGCCGGCCGGCCTCCACCCGCACAATCGGATCGGTGCGGGGATCATAGCCCTCGTTCCGGTCAAAGACCGCGATCCCGATCAGATACTCTTTGAGCTGGTCCGCTTTGTTCTCGAGCGCCTGCTCGACAACAAAGCGCAGAAAACGTGTCAATCGCTGAGACTGGGCGAAGGCGGGACTTTTAACGATTCTGTCGAGAGCTTCGTGAATCATCTCACGCGTAATCTCGACGTTTACTGCCGCGTCTTTCCCTAGTACACCCTGCGCGGACGGCTCCTTCGACATGACATGTGGTCCCCGGCTCCCGGAGCGGAATGGTAACCGACTGTCCGGTTGAATTCAATCAGTATCCTTCGGCTCACGTAACCCCTCAGTTTTCGGTTCGGGGGGTCCGTAGGATCTGGTCCGTAGGATCGGCA
>JBHGBF010000109.1:0-16997 GCA_041946865.1 Acidobacteriota bacterium
GCCTAACGCCTTCGGCGTAAAAAATGTTCACACATCTGTTTATTTTCGCCAAAGTCCAGAGGTCCTAAGGACCTCTGGACTTTCCGCGCTCCCGTAAAAAATCTGTTAGCCTAGAGTTAAACCCCCAAATTCAGGAAAGCGGGATGAGACTTAAGAGTTACGTACAGAGCCAATGGGTGGCCAGCCAAGGACCGGGTGTCGACCTTTTCAACGCAGCGACTGGCGAGAAGGTCGCCGAATCCTCGAGCGCGGGCCTTGATTTCGCGGGCGTGCTCGACTATGCCCGCCGGGTCGGCGGACCGGCCATGCGGAAAATGACGTTTCACGAGCGGGCTTACCTGCTTAAGGACATGGCCAAATACCTGACCGATCGCAAGGAAGAGCTTTATCCGCTTTCTGCCGCCACCGGGGCCACCAAGGGCGACACGTGGTTTGACGTGGACGGGGGTATCGGGACTTTGTTTGTCTATTCGAGCAAAGGCCGCCGAGAGCTGCCGAACGAGCAGTTTCATATCGAGGGGCCGCCGGAAAACATTTCGAGGGCCGGGACCTTCGTCGGCCGGCACATCTGTGTCCCCTTGCGCGGCGCAGCCGTTCATATCAATGCCTTTAATTTCCCTTGCTGGGGAATGCTCGAGAAGCTGGCGCCGAGCTTTCTCGCCGGGGTTCCCTCGATCGTCAAGCCGGCTACCTCAACGTCTTACCTGACCCACCGCCTGGTCGAGCTGATGATTGGCTCGGGGATCTTCCCGGAAGGGTCATTGCAACTGATCTGCGGCGGCCTTGGAGATCTCCTCGATCACCTCACCTGTCAGGACGTCGTGACCTTTACCGGTTCATTTTCGACCGGCACAAAACTCCGTCGCCATCCGGCGATCATCGAGAACTCGGTTCGCTTCAATCAGGAGACCGACTCGCTCAATTTCTGCATGCTCGGACCGGAAGCAAGGCCGGGCACCGAGGAATTCGGACTGTTCATCAAGGAAGTCGCGCGTGAGATGACGGTAAAAGCGGGACAGAAGTGCACTGCCATCCGGCGCACACTGGTCCCGAGCGGCTTGGAAGAAGCGGTCCTCAACGCGCTGAAAGAACGGCTCGCCCGGACTCCTCCCGGTGATCCCACGCGGGAAGACGTTCGCATGGGTCCTCTGGCAAGTCGCGGGCAGGTGCGCGAAGTACGAGCTGGAGTAGAGGAATTGCGGCAAGCCGCGGAGATTGTTTATGGAAATCCGGACGACTTCGAGGTGATAGGAGGCGATCGCGAGAAAGGTGCTTTTTTCCCGTCTCTCCTGCTTTACTGCCCGGTGCCTCATGACCGCCACCCGGTTCATGACGTCGAGGCCTTCGGTCCGGTCAACACCGTTATGCCTTACTCCTCGATCGAAGAGGCGGTCGAGCTCGCCTGCCTGGGGCGCGGCAGCCTGGTCGGGTCTCTTTTTACTGCTGATGACAGGGTCGCACGCGAGGTGGCGTTGGGCACGGCCGCCTACCATGGCCGGCTTATGCTGATTAACGCGGAAAGCGCGCGCGAGTCAACCGGGCATGGCTCGCCTCTCCCACACCTGGTGCATGGCGGCCCGGGCAGGGCCGGCGGCGGGGAGGAACTGGGGGGCATTCGCTCCGTCCTGAAATACATGCAGCGAACCGCGCTCCAGGGGTCGCCTACTACACTGAGCCGGGTGTCGGGAGTCTGGCTGACGGGCGCCAGGGGTCCGGTCGCCAAAATCCACCCTTTCCGCAAACACTTTGAGGAGCTCGAGATCGGGGAAACACTGGTCACCCATCGCCGCACCATCTCCGAGGCGGACATCGTGAATTTCGCAGGAATCAGCGGCGATCACTTCTACGCTCATATGGACGACATAGCCGCCCGGGAATCGATCTTCGAGCGACGGGTAGCACATGGATACTTCATCATTGCCGCCGCAGCCGGCCTTTTCGTAGACCCCGCGCCGGGACCGGTCCTGGCCAATTACGGGCTGGATGATCTCCGCTTTACCAGACCCGTTTATGCCGGTGACACGATTCAGGTCCGACTGTCCTGTAAACAGAAAACACCCAAGACCGACGACCAGGGGATTGTGTCCTGGGGCGTCGAAGTCATGAACCAGAACCAGGAAATGGTCGCGAGTTACACGGTCCTGACCTTGGTCCGCCGCCTACCGAAGAACCAGGCCCAGGTCACGCATCAGCCGGACGAGGTTCCCGAGGAGGCAATCAAGCATGGCTAAGCCGGCGCCCGAGGTTCTGAACGGCGGCCAGAGCCTGCTTTCGGTAGAAGATCTCCGGCGGCTCTATCGCTTGATGGTCACCGTCCGGCAATTTAACGAGAAGGCGACCCTGCTTCAGCGCCAGGGCCGGCTGCACTCCTTTCTCAATTGCATCGGCCAGGAAGCGGCGATCATCGGCAGCGCGCAAGCGCTTCGTCCAGAGGATTGGATCTTTCCAACCTACCGGGAACACCCGGTTCCGCTCATGCGCGGAGTAACCCTGAAGGAGCTTTTCGACCACCTGATAGCAAACTCGGCCGACCACACGAAGGGAAGGAACTTGCCGCCCGAATACTCTTTCCGGCACATCCGTTTCGTGAGCATTTCCGCGCCGGTCGGGACCCAGATTCCCCAGGCAACCGGTTTCGCGCACGCCGCCCGGCTGAAGGGCGAAGACCTGGTCGTCCTGGCGTATTGCGGAGAGGGCGCCACATCGGAAGGAGATTTCCATGTGGGTTTGAACTTCGCCGGCGTGTGGAAGGCCCCCATTGTCTTTTTTGTTCAGAATAACGGATGGGCCATTTCGGTCCCGACACAGCAGCAGACCGCGTCCCAGGGGTTCGCCGTCAAGGCCCGAGCCTACGGCATTGCCGGAGAAGAGGTCGATGGCAATGACCTTCTTGCCGTCTATGAAGCCACCTCCAAGGCCGTTGAAAGAGCCAGAAACGGCGAGGGTCCGACGCTGATTGAGGCGCGCACCTATCGACTCGGCCCTCATTCGACGTCCGATGATCCGCGACTATACCGCGAGGAAAAGGAGGTCAAGGAATGGTCGCGCAAGGACCCGATTGCCAGGCTCAAGAAGACGCTGGAGGAAATGGGCGGATGGTCGGACGAGTTCGGGTCGACTGCCGAGCGTGAAGCGATCCGCGAGGTTCAGGAGGCTGCGACTCTGTCGCTGCGCGAGCCGATGCCGGACGTGCAAACGATGTTCGAGGACGTCGACGACCGCGAGCCGTGGACACTGGCGGAGCAGCGAGACGAGTATCTCGAATTTCTTAAGGAGCACGAGGAGTAGCGAGTCCTGCGCCGGAGAGTCAACACTCCCGCCCGTACACCCGGTGGCTTTTGAAAGGGTGAGCGCCCAGCTCTTCGAGATCGCGGCGCATCTGCACCGCCGTTTCCGCAATCTGGGTGATATGCGCGTATTTGAAGCGCGAGGCGCGGACGGTCCGCTCGATCTCCGAGTAAAGCAGGGCGTTCAGGCCCGCCCCCTGGTACTCGGGCAATATCCCCGCCCCGTTCAGGACCAGCCATTCGGTCCGCCGCGCCTCCCAAAGGATGTCGAGCACGCGCCACGGCGAGATTCTTCCCCGGGCGCGCTGCAACGCCGCCGAAACATCCGGGAAACCGAGCAGGAATCCGATCACCTCGCCCTGCTTCGTGAGCAGTTTGATAAGGGAGGGGTCGGCGATAATCAACAAGTTGCGGACCAGAAGCTCGATCTCTGCGGGCTTCAGCGGCCTGAATTCCCAGTTCCCAACAAATGTTCGGTTGTAGGCCTCGCCCAGACGCTGAGCCCAGCCGATTAATTCGCGCTTGCTGCGAAAGGCTTGGAACTGCACCGAGTTGCGTTGCCTGACCCGTTCGGCCACCCTGCTGACCCGCTCCGGCATCCTGAAGGACTCGCGTTCCAGCCAGCAGGAAACGAAATCAACCACCTTGTGAAAACCGACTCGCTCGAGCAGTTGCGCGTAGTACGGATAGTTGTAACTCATCATCGTCATCAGTTGACGATGTTCAAAGCCATCCACCAGGACGCCGTAGCCATCAAGGGCGTTGAAGCCCTTCGGTCCGACCACGCGGCTCAGGCCTCGGGATCTGGCCCAGCCTATGACCTCTTCGAAAAGCGCCTTGACCGCCTCCAAGTCGTTCTCGCAGTCGAAGTAGCAGAAATCGGCTTCGTTCAAGCCATGATACTGGTTAAAGGGACGGTTCTCGAGAATTCCTACTCGCGCTACGTCGCGGCCGTCGCGGACGGCCAGAAAGAAGTCCGCTTCAGAGTCCTCGTAGAACGGATGCCGGTCGCGGCGAAGCGTTTGTGCAACTTCCTTGCGCAGCGGCTGCACCCACCGTTTGTCGCCTGCGTACAAACGCACCGGGAAATCAATGAATCTGCGAACCTGGGCCGGCAAACGCGTGTCGATTTTCTCGATCGTGATCATGCGTTTCTCTCCAGATGGCGACTCGCGCCGGCGAGCAGTCGTTGTATCGCCTGGTACAAGCGCACCTCGGAGGCGAGGCAGAAAAGAGCCAGCCCGCCGCCGGCCAACACGTCAATCACGTAGTGGTAGCGAAGGTAAACCGTGGAAGCAATCAGCAGGCTGCCGGTTACAAGGACCGGCCAGCGAAGGCGGGACGAAAACCTGAAGCTCCAGAACATGAGCGCCAGCGTCATCATGGCATGACCGCTCAGGAAGACATCCGGGAACGCCTGGGTCATCGCTACCCGATCGTCCGTCCCAGGGACTATCGATCCGCCCCAGTTGACAAAGGCGCGCAGACAGGGCGTCAGAAAGAGCCCGGGCAGCTCGGCGTCAAGACCCGAAAAACTGTGCAGCACAAAGCGTGGCCCAACCGACGGAAGGAGCCAATGGGCCAGGTAGGAGAGCCCAAAGCCATAGGCCACGCCAAAAGAAAAAGCGTCGAACTGCAGCCGCTTTCCGGAACGTAGCAGATCCCACGCGACCAGCAGGAACAGAAAATAAAAACAGGCGTACGCCAGCTGCAGCACCTCGGTGACCAAGGGATGTGCGTAGCGCGCCAGCCAGCGGGTCGGGTCGACACAGAAAAGCCAGCGGTCCGCTTCGAGCAGTATCGTGTCGTAAGTGCGCCCATTGTGCAGGGCACGAGCCGTCAGGCAGGCCTGCCGGTAGAACAAGTACAGCACCGGGGCAATGTAGAAATCCCTGAACCAGGAGCGGGGCGAGCTCGCGGGTATAACACCGGGGCCGAGCATCATCACCAGGGCGATCAGCGCGACATCCGCGGCAATCAGCCACCGGGCTTCGGGCATCCGGTCCCAGACGATGCAGTTTCCGGCCAAGAGGACGGTGGCGAGCACCACCATGAGCAGGTCCGCCGGCCTAAACCAGGAAGGCGACGCGGCGCACGCGCCGGTGCAACAGGAATTCGGGCCCCGCCTGAGCCTCGCCGCCATCGAAGCGGAATATACTCAATTACCGCGAGAGGCGAAATGAAAATCTCCACGGCCAGTCGACCGGACTATTCCCGGCACAAGCGTAAAGAGGCACGAGGTGAGCGGGAGAATATCGTCGTCAGCTCCGCTCCGGGTCGCTCGTCAAAGATCGGCGTGGAGGTTCTGAGTCCCTCTTTCCGATTGTGAACCAACCGCATGACGGCTAGACTTCCGAGAATCACAGCCACGGCAAAGCCTCGGGGCCGGGAGGCCAGGAACCAACAGAGCACCCCGGTGAACACCACATAGCCGGCAAACGAAATCACATAAACCGGCCACTTCAGCTTGAGGTCGGCCTTTCCCGGAAGGTATGAGCAGGTAAACGGAATTTTGGGGAAATCCAGGAACATCCGCTCCATCAGGATAAGCGCGGCTATCGCTTCGATCAGAAAGAAACGCCAGGCGGCCGACCATCCCCAGAAAAATGTGAAGAGCGGCACGGTCAACACAAAGACAGGAACCAAGACCATCGTCCAGATCGCCTCACGGACTCCGCGCCAGTAAACCTCCGGCCGGAAGATCCCCGTTCTGAAGATCCAGTTGGCGTTCAGCTCGGAAGGAATGGCGAAGGCAAAACGGACGCCGCAAAGCAGAAAGAAGCACAGGATCGAGGGAATACTGAGCAAAGTGAGGCTGACCCGATGCAGGCCGGCCTCCCCCTGACGAGTGACCAGGACGAAAACACCCGCCAGACAGAACGCCAGCGCTACGCCCAGGCTGCTGCCCAGGACCATCCGGTGACGGGGACTGCGCGACAGCGTGGCAGTCACGAAGTCGAAAGCTGCGGCTTCCTCAGGCTGGCTCCCGGCGACCCTGCTTAACCGGCTGATCAGGCTGCCGGCCATGCTGACACCACTAGCGCCGCCGGCGTTCAACGCCTCGTGAAACCGCCCCAGATATCGGCGGTAGCTGAGAGCGTAGAAAACGGCTGCCACCACAAGCACGCTCACCAGCGCGATACCGGCCAGCTGCCAGGAGACCGAGCCGGCATGCAGCGGCCGGATGCCGAGCATCCGGTCATAAAGCGCCGTAAACCACGCCGGAATAAACAAATGCTGATAAACAACATTGTGGCTCCCTTTGACGGCCACGATCAGGTCGGACAAGACAAAAAAGGAGGAGAGCAGCAGAACCAGGAGCGACGACTGAATGGCGACAGACACCCTCCGGAACAGTCCCCGGCTGAGCAGAGTCATGCAGGCGCCCTGAACCCCCACCAGGAGGAGAAACACGAAGGCGCTTGCGCTTACAACGCTCACGAAATGGGCGACGAGAAAACGAAGACTGTCCGCCGAGGTCGCGTGATTCATGGTTGCGGCAAGAGGAAACAGAATGCCGGAAACCGCATTGACCATGACCGAAAACAGACCCATGAAAAGAATCAGGCTCGTCACTTTGGCCAGGAACAGAGTCCTCACCGTCAGCGGCAAAGGCACGAGGTTCAGATAATCTTTCCGATCGGGAAACAGGTTGTCCCAGTAAAGCAGGGTCACCAGGCCGGTAACGATCATCGAGTAGGAAATGAAGAAACAGCGATCGCTCCAGGAGTCGACGGCCGCCCAGGATTGGACCTTGACGATAGCGAAGGCGTACTTCATGAAAATGTAGTAAAGCGAAAGAACGGCGCCGGGAACGGGAAGGAGCGCCAGAACCTGCGTTATCGAGACATACATCTCTCCGCCCGGAGACAGAAATTCGTTGTCGAAAAAGCGACCGAAAAAGTGGCGCGTGAGGAGGGCGTAGACGCTTCGGTCTCGCCACCTGGTTCCGCTGTGGTCTGTCATGTTTCCTTCCTCTCTCAGTACTTCATGACTTCGATGACCTGCCGCGCGATCGCTTCGGTGTCTTCCGGGATCACCAGTTGCGTGAAGATCTTCTCCAGCGAGGGAAGGCTCATCAGGCTGCGCAGGTTGTTCACTGAATCGTCGGCCACGACTCGGCCTTCGTGCAAGATGATGACTCGCGAACAGAGCCTTTCAACGACCTCCAGGACGTGGGAGCAGTAAATGATGGTTTTCCCTTCCCTTGCCAGGGCCTGAACCAGGTTCTTGAAGACCAGCGCGGAAGTTACGTCAAGGCCCGACAACGGCTCGTCGAAAATCAGCAACTCGGGATTGTGCAGCAGCGCCACCGATATCAAGACTTTCTGGCGCATTCCTTTCGAATAAGACGCGATGGCGGAACGTCTTTGCTGGAATAGCGAAAACAAGCGGAGCAGCTCATTGATCTTCGCCTCCAGCGGCCTGGCCGGCAAACCGCGCAGCCGGCCAACCAGCTGCAGGTATTCGAAGGCGCTCAAATAGCCGTACAGGTCGGGCGACTCGGGCAGGTATCCGATTCGCCGTTTGTACTCGATCAGATTTTTCCAGATGTCGTGTCCGTCATAAAAAACGTCACCGCTTGTCGGCTCAAGCAGCCCGGTGAGCATCTTGACGGTCGTCGATTTTCCCGCTCCGTTCGGGCCGAGATAGCCCAGCACCTGCCCAGGATAGGCTTTGAAGGTCACTTCGCTGACGACTTCCCGGATCGAGAAGACTTTGGTGAGACGCCTGACTTCGAGCATATTCCGCCTCCTATGATCGGCAAGCTGCAGCCGGACTGCCGCTATCAATCTTTGAGATCTCTGAGATAGCCGCTCAACTCATGAGCAAGCTCCGTAGACCGGGCACGGGCTTTGCCTTTTCCCCAGGCAACGGCCAGGAAGGCCGTGAGTATACCCATTCGTATGACGTTGTCCCTGAAGTCCACGGGATCCGGCCCGAATACTTGGAGCAACAGGGCCAGCGCGGCCAGCATCAGCATGAGGCCCTGGGAGTAGCGCTCGATTCGCAACCGGGTATCGACCAGACGGTGTTCCCTGGAGATATACTCCAGGACGGTGCTGGTTGCCGGTTCACGCAGTCTCCTGATCAGCAGCACGATTCCCGCAACGCCGTCGGCGAACAAAGCCCCGGCAAACAGCCACGCGACGACCCGCCCTGACCCCGGCGGCATGATCAGGAGGGGCAAGGCGCCGAGCAGGAGGGCGAAGAGAAGGGAGAAGATCAGTCTTGACAGCTCCTCCGAGCGCTGCAGGTCCCGAACTGAGGTGGTCCGGAGAAACTGGAGAGACCGTGAAACCCGCGCGCGAGCAGTCAACGAGCCGCTTTCCAGAGGCCGATTCTGCCAGGCCGATTTGAATCCTTCGAGCTCCATATTCAACCTCCGCAATAACGCTGTATAAATGTCTTTTTAAGACGGTTGATCCGGACTCCGACGTGGCTTTCGCTCAAGCCCGTGACCTCGGAGATCTCCCGGTAACTCAGATCCTCGAGGTACAGCAGAAACACCGCGCGGTCGATTTTTCCCAGCGACTGCAGGAAATCGTCCAGAATAACGATCTCCGTGGAAACACTGGACGAGGCAACAGGGTCATGCCCGCACTCCTCCAAAGGACCGGGATCAATCCGGCGGCCGTTTTTCCTTCGAAACGTGATCGCCGTATTCAGCGCCACCCGATATACCCAGGTGGAGCATGCCGACTTTCCTCTGAAGCTCTCAAGCCCTTTCCACATTTGCAGCAGAATCTCCTGGCACAAGTCCTGGCGCTCGCTCGGGGGAGCAAAACTGCGGGCAATCGCCATGATTCGGCGCTGGTTCGCATCCACAACCTGTTCGAACAGGGGCTGTTTTGCTTCAGAACCAGACACTTTGTTCTCCCTCACTTACTATTAGTCACCGGAGCAGGCGCGAAAATTACAGGACGTTCAAAAAAAACCAGCGGAAAGGAGGCTGGTCGCGTTTCCTTGTGTGCGTCTGAAACACATTGAGTTACCGGCGCGAAGACCTTACGATATCGTTACCTGGCAAGTCTCGAGGAGGAAGCGAAATGGATCGACCAATCAGTAAAGTGGCGGCAGGCTGGTGGGACTACACGACTCTGGATGAGCAGATCCTCAAGGTGATTCCAACGATTGACGAGCGGCGGCTGCTCCAGCTCGCTCGCCCCGGATTCCAGATCCACTTCTATGACACTCTGGAGGAGTTTTACGTCGCTGAAGCGCTGGAATATGTCGAGGCGTGGAAACAGGCCAGCCCGTCACGACCTGCCGGGATCTGCGGGCCGATCGGCCCGACCGAGCAGCTCCCTCTGGTGGCCCGGATAGTGAATGCCCTGGACCTGAACCTGCAGCACGCACATTTCTGGGGGATGGACGAATGGGTCGAACAGGGTAAACCGGTTTCGATCGATCATCCTCTCTCGTTTGCGAAGGCGGACCTTGATCTCTGTTTCAACCGCATCCGACCTGAACTCCGGATGCCGCCCGACCAGCTCCATTTCCCGACCGGAGACCTTGGGGCCTATACGAGAAGCTATGACGAAGTGCGATGTGTGGTGATGCAGGGCGGACAGGGCGAGGTGAAACACTGGGCCTTTAACGATCCGGTCCGGCGCGAAGGCCCGTATGCCGACCATCCTCCGTCACCCGAGGAATACCGACGCCTTAGCGCGCGCGTGGTCGATCTGCACCCCATGACGGTGATCCAGAATGCGCGCACTTCGGGCGGCGGGAACGTCTCCATGGTGCCTTCGCAGGCAGCCACGGTCGGCCCCGTAGAGACCTGGAAAGCGGAGCGAGTCTCGATCTGGCATGCGGGCATGCACGACAACCCCTTCGGCATGAGGCTCACCGCCTTCATGATCTCCGAACGGATCCCCGATTCCTCCGTCCCCATGTCGCTTCTGGCGGACCATCCCAACGTCCACTTCCACTATTACCGCAAGGGATTGGGATCGGTAGAAGCCGAAATGCACTAAGCGTGCTCTGAAGACTTTGTTCGCAGTTCCGCAGCTTCGAAACAGAGCCGCACCCATTCGAAGTTCGGTTGTCAAGCGCAGCGTTTTCCAGCGGAGCGCGTCGGGTGCGAACCGGTCTCACGATTCGATCGTCCAAGAGGTTCGCATCCGACGCGCTCCGCTGACGGTCCGCAAAAAGCGCTGTGCTTGAGCTCTGTAACGCGTTCTAGCCCCCGCCGCCGCGGGTTACCGTTAGGCGGTTCCGAAAAGCGTGTAAAGTGCGGGGGGCCGCCTCGCTCGACTCACTCCCCTTCCTGCGCCCACAGGCGGCACAGGTGGAGGATCGTCTCGCTGGCTTTGGTCAAGGCCGACAACGGAATCCACTCGGTCTTGGAATGGAAGCGCATACCACCGGCAAACAAGTTGGGTGTCGGCATTCCCATGAAGCAGAGGCGCGCCCCGTCCGTACCCCCTCGAATGGCCTTGCGGATCACGTCGACACCCGCTGCAGCCATGGCTCGGCGAGCCTTGTCGACGAGCGCCGGGTGTCTGGAGAGCACTTCGTTCATGTTCCGGTATTGCTCCGTGATGGTCGGGACAATCCGCAGTCCGGGGTAACGCACCTCGAAGGCCGCAACCTGGCGGCGCAACAGCTCGATCCGGCGCTCGTTTCCGGCCGCCTCAAAATCACGGATGATAAGGGTCGCGCGCGCTTCGTTCTCGTCCCCCTTCAGCTCGATCAGATGAAAAAAGCCTTCTCGCTTCTCGGTGTGCTCAGGGCTCTCCGCCTCCGGCAGTGCTGCAATGAAGCGCGCCGCAATCGCGGCAGCGTTGATCATCTTGCCTTTCGCGTACCCTGGGTGGATGTTTCTGCCCTTGAAGAGCAAGACGGCCTTGTGCGCATTAAAGCACTCGTCTTCCAGCTCACCCAGCAGTCCACCGTCCATGGTGTAGCCGTACCTGCCGAGACGAGACAGATCAATTCCATCGGTTCCGCGCCCGATCTCCTCGTCGGGGGTAAAGACAATCCTGATCTCGGGATGCGGGAGGGCGGGATAACGAACAAACGCAGCGAGGGCGGCCATGATTTCGGCAATTCCCGCCTTGTCATCGGCACCCAAAAGAGTGTCGCCAGACGCGGTAATCAAAGTATCCCCGCAAAACCTCAGCAGCTCCGGCTCCTCTTCGGGAGTCAGCACGAGGTCCGGGTTCTTAGGGAACCTGAGGGGTCCGCCGTCGTAGTTTTTACGGATGACCGGCCCGACGTCCGCTCCGCTTTCCGACGGTGAAGTGTCGAAGTGAGCACAAAACGTCAGCGGCGGAGACTTCGAGCCGTCCGAAGCGGGCAAGACTCCGTAGAGGAAACCACGGGCGGACAGCTCCACGTCCTTAAGCTGGAGCTGCTTCAACTCACTTTCGACTAGACGGGCCAAGACCAACTGTCCGGGAGTTGAGGGACTCTGCGCAGACTCTTCGTCCGAGCGTGTATTGATAGCGACATAGCGTAGGAACCGCCCCTGAGCCTCGTCCTGCAGAAACTTGACAATCTCCGCGGTGACCATGTCTCGCTCTCCTTTTGTCAGAAGGCAGGATCGCACAGAAGCAGGTTCCGCGTCGAGATCCGCTGGCGAGGCCTGGACTTACTTATGAGCCGCTGTCCTGGCCGGTGCCCGAAGTTCCAGCGGCGGCAAGGCAGCCTCGATGGCCGCCCGTTGGGGCTCCAGCCACGGCGGCAACACCAGTGACTCGCCCAGCTGAGCCGGGGCTTCATCGACTGCGAAACCCGGCCCCTCCGTCGCCAGCTCGAACAGCACTCCGCCCGGTTCCAGGAAATACACCGATTTGAACCAGAAGCGATCGATCACGGAAGTCGGTTGCCGGCCTGCCTGTTCGATTCGCGCCCGCATCGACTGCTGGTGCTCGTCATTGTCTACCCGCCAGGCAAGGTGGTGGATTCCGCCGACGCCCCATGCTCCCCGGCGGGACTCCGGCGCTTCCCGGAGGTCCAGGTAACGGCCCGAGCCGCCGCCATCAACCCCGTAGCGCTGCCAACCCTTTTCGGTCCCGAGATGGCCGAAGCTCAGGACACTGGTCAGGAAAGAGGTGGTGCGAATCAGGTCTCGCTCCCACAAACGAGCGCTCTCCAAGCCTCGAATCTGCCGCTCGACCGGCACGGGGCTTTCGTCCCAGGGTGAGAACTCGCGCTTCAGAGCATCCTTGCTCTCCACGAGCGCGACTTCCAGCCCATGGGAATCGACAATCTGCAGCACCGGATCACCAAAACGCTCGTCCTTACCGCTGAGACGCGTGCCGTATTCTTCCAGGCGCGATTCCCAGTACCCCAGGCTCCCAGGAGGGACGGCCAGCGAGACCTCAACGGCCAGGCCGTGACCTTTGAGGGAAGGAGCAAGCTGAGACCATGGAAAGAACGTCAAGTCCGTCCCCGGATGACCTTCCGCATCGGCATAAAACAGGTGATAAGTGCCGGGATCGTCCTGATTCACACTCTTTTTGACCAGCCGGAGCCCCAAGACCCCGGTGTAGAAATCCAGATTCTCCTGGGCTGGGCCCGCGATGGCCGTTACGTGATGCAGTCCGTTAACAACCTGCATAAGCCCTCCATTGTCGTGCTCCCCCTTTTCGCCTGCCAGGCTTGAGTTAATTAGGATGAAAAGAACCTGAGTATCGTTTCGCCGGAAGGATTACAATCTCTGTTGCCATGAACCGACGGGAATTCCTCTCGACAACCGCTGCGGGCCTGACTTTCCTGCGAGAAGATCCGCCTCCCAACCTCGTTTTCATCCTTGCCGACGACCTCGGGTATGGAGACATCGCCTGCTTCGGACAGGAGAAAATAGAGACTCCGAACATCGACAAGCTGGCTGCTTCAGGCATGCGGTTTACGCGTCACTACTCGGGAAGCCCCGTATGTGCGCCGTCGCGCTGTGTCCTCATGACCGGCCTCCATTCTGGACACACCTGGGTTCGCAATAACAGGGAGGTACAACCGGAAGGGCAGGAACCTCTGCCGGCGGGAACCGTGACATTGCCTGGACTGCTGCGAAAGCGAGGCTATGTCACCGGCGCTTTCGGGAAATGGGGCCTGGGCGGTCCAGGCAGTTCCGGCGATCCTCTTGTCCAGGGATTCGACCGTTTCTTCGGGTACAACTGCCAGCGGCACGCGCACAACTACTACCCGACGTATCTCTGGGATGACGACCGCAAGCGGCCACTCGACAATCCGGATTTCTCCCCTCACCAGCAGCTCCCCGCGAATCTGGACCCGGCAGACCCGGCCAGCTACAAGCAGTATTCGGGCCCACAGTATTCGCCGGATATCATCGCCGCAGAAGCGCGCCAGTTCGTGAAGGCCAATGCCGGACGACCTTTCTTCCTCTATCTGGCCACGACGGTCCCGCACCTGGCATTGCAGGTCCCGGAAGACTCTCTGAGCGAGTATCTGGGCCGGTTTCCCGAAACCCCTTACCGCGGTGAGAACCGGTATCTTCCCCATCGGGCGCCGCGCGCCGCCTACGCCGCGATGATCACGCGGATGGACCGCGAAGTGGGCCGGCTGATGAAACTGATCGAGGACCTGGGGCTGGGAAAGCGCACCGTCTTCGTGTTCACGTCCGACAACGGCCCGGTCTACGACCGGTTGGGCGCAACCGATTCGGATTTCTTCAACTCGAGCGGCGGACTCCATGGGCGAAAAGGCTCGGTCTATGAAGGCGGGATTCGAGTGCCCATGATCGTCAGCTGGCCGGGTCGGATCGCAGCGCAAAGCAGATCCGAAAGGGTGACCGGTTTCGAAGACTGGCTGGTCACGCTGCTTGAGCTGACCGGCACGCCGAAGCCGGACCTCACGGACGGGATCGGCTTCGTCCCCACTTTGTTCGGCCGGAGCCAACCCGCCCGCCCGTTTCTCTATCGGGAGTTCCCGGCGTATGGCGGACAGCAATCCGTGCTCGCCGGAGAATGGAAACTGGTCCGGCGTAACCTGCTTCCCACCCCACGGCAGCCCGGGAACCCGACGGCCGAGCTTTACCACCTGGCATCGGACCCGCAAGAAAGCCGCGACGTTACGGCCAGGCACCCGGAAATCGTTGCCCGGCTGACCGAGATCATGCGCGCTCAGCACGTGGCTTCGCCCCGCTTTCCGTTTCCGGCCCTGGACAACGCTTGAGAGTCTCTAACGCTCTCGCTTCGTACTCTGAGCGTGCTGCTCGCAAACGCCGGGAACCATTACAATGGGGTTATGACCAGCCAAGTCCGGTGGGGGATCATTGGGTGCGGGAACGTGACCGAAGTGAAGAGCGGCCCGGGCTTTCAGAAGGCCGAGAATTCAGCCCTGATCGCCGTCATGCGGCGCAACCGGGAGAAGGCGGCTGATTACGCGCAGCGCCACGGCGTCCCGCGATTCTACGACCAGGCCGCTGACCTGATCAACGATCCCGAAGTCGACGCCGTCTATGTTGCCACTCCCCCCTCTTCTCACTGCCAGTTGGGCCTCGCGGTGGCCTCTGCCCGCAAACCCTGCCTGATGGAAAAGCCTATGGCCATGAACCACGCTGAGTGCGTGAAACTGGTCGAAGCTTTTCGCCAGGCCCGGACGCCTCTTTTTGTCGCCTATTACCGGCGGGCCCTGCCTCGCTTTCTAAAAGTAAGAGAACTGCTGCAGGCGGGCGCGATAGGCCGGCTCACCTCAGTCCACATCTGGCAGTATGACCAGCTGGCAACCGGCCCGGCAGCGGAAGGCTGGCGCTTCGACCCGTCTATCGCAGGCGCCGGGCTGTTTCTTGATCTGGCGTCTCACGGCCTCGACCTGCTGGATTTCCTCGTTGGCCCGATTTGCGATGCGGCGGGCTTTGCGGTCAATAGCGGCGGAAGCTACAAGGCGGAGGACGTCACCGCCGCCTGCTTCCAGTTCCAGTCGGGCGTGGTCGGGCACGGCATCTGGAACTTCAATGCCGACCGATGGGAAGACGGCATTGTCTTCCGGTGCTCATCCGGCGAGCTGCGAACGCCGGTTTTCACGGACACCGATATTGTGTTGCGGTCCGGCAGCGAGGAAACGGTCTTCGAAATGCGCAATCCTCCGCATGTCCATCAGCCGCTGATTCAATCGATAGTGAACGAGCTGCTGGGTCAAGGCCGGTGCGAGTCGACCGGCGAAAGCGGGGCGCGCGCATCCTGGGTCATGGACCGCTGCCTGGAGGGCTACTATCGCTCCCAGCGCTTTCAGGCCCGTTGACACAGAATCTTACCGCCCGGCCTCGGCCGGGTTGCTCTGTAATCGCCTGCATCCTCAGCTCTGTTTCACGCTTGCTGCTACCCTGCAAACGCATTACCATCCCCTGGAAACGGAGGCGAATATGGCAGTCAACAGGCGGCAGTGGCTGGCGGCAGCCGGAGTGGGGCTCGCAGCGGCGGGGGAGACGGCGATAGGAAATCAACCAAAGGCGCCCAGCCTCGAGGAGCTTGACCAGGCCGCCCAGCGGCCGGTTCTCAACGTCGAGGGACTGGCCAGTCCGGTGCTGATCGATTCCATCCGGCTCCTGAGGAAAGGCGACGAGTATCTCGTCCACGTTCGCTCGAAGGACGGAGCCGAGGGAGTGTCCGTGCCGCAGCCGGGCGCGCCCGATCAGTTTCATCCTATCCTGACCCGCCGGGTCATTCCGCCCTTCCTGGGGAAGGATGCCCGAAAGCTCGAGGATGTGCTTTGGGAGGCTTACCGGCACGCGAGCAATTACAAGCTCTACGGGCTCGCCTTCTGGAGCTGCCAGGCCTGGGTGGAGTTCGCTATTCTCGACATGCTTGGCCGAATGGTGAACAAGCCGATGGGGACGCTTCTGGGAGGCGTTATCCGCCAGGAAATTCCCTTCTATGTCGCCAGCGGGCGTCGAGACACCACGCCGCCCGAGGAGATCGAAAATCTCCGAAAGCTGCTCGAGCAGTCAGGCGCAAAGGCGGTGAAGTTCCGTGTGGGCGGACGGATGAGCCGGAATGAAGACGCCATGCCGAACCGCACGAAGACGCTCATCCCGCTCGTCCGGAAGAGCCTTGGGGACAGCATCGATATCCACGCCGATTCCAACAGCTCTTACGACCCCCCGCAGGCTATTGAAGTCGGCCGGATGCTCGAAGACATCAAAGCGGTCTATTTCGAAGAACCCTGTCCTTTTGATCACTTGGAAGAGACCAGGAAAGTCGCCGACGCCCTCGATATCCCCATCGCGGGCGGAGAGCAGGAGTACAGTGACTGGCGTTTCCGATGGACGATCGCCAACCGCGGGGTCGACATTGTCCAGCCCGATTTGCAGTACTACGGCGGCCTGATCCGGTCAATCCGCGTGGCACGGATGGCCGACCTGGCAGCCATGCCGACGACCGTTCATATTTCCGGAGGCTTCGGCTTCGTCTACATGCTGCACTTTGCTTCCTGCGTCAAGGACCCGGGCCGCTACCAGGAATACAAGCTGGGAACGGACAAGTACGGAAAATGGTTCGACCCGCCCATCCGTGTCCAGGACGGAAAAATGACCGTTCCGACCGGACCGGGTGTCGGAATAGCGGACCTGAAGGGCCTGCTCGCCGATGCGCGACCCGTAGCTTAGGCCCAACACTGTTGACCGCGGGCAAAAACCCTTAAGTCAACAGTTGAGCTTAGGCCGCCGCTAATTATAATTAGCGGCCTCTGGACTTTGGCGAAAGTATACAGATGAATCAACAGGAACCGCTGCTGTGTGGC
>JBHGBF010000011.1:0-43649 GCA_041946865.1 Acidobacteriota bacterium
GGCTCCGACAAGATCAAAAAGGCCAAGGAGCTACTGAGGAAGCGCGAGGGCGCGATAGCGGACGGGAAGCCCGTTAGCCCGAAGAGCGAAAAAATCAAGTTCACTCAACTGGCCGCGCTCGTCGTTGATGACTACACGATTAACCACTACAAGTCCCTGGAAAGCATCAAAGGCCGCTTGAAGAATCACATCATTCCAGCGTTCGGCCACCGGAGGGCTACCACCATCACAACCGCTGATCTGACCAGGTACGTGATCGAGCGTCAGGCCGAAGGCATCAGTAACGCCAATGTCAACCGCGAACTGAGCGTGATCCGGCGTGCTTCACGCTCGCCATCAAGGCGGGGCTCCTGTTCCACAGGCCGCATTTCCCAATGCTGAGGGAAGACAACGCCAGGCAGGGCTTCTTGGAGCTGGAGCAGTTCGAGACGGTGGTTTCCAGGCTGCGGAAGCCGCTTCAGCCGGTCGCTCGCTTCGCCTATATCACCGGCTGGCAACAGCCGTGCTCCAGAGGCCGGGCGGGGTTTCGATACAGCGCGCACAAAACGCGCGCCACTCAACCGCCGCGTGGTAGAGGATTGCAAGCGAGGTCTTGCCGCTCGAGTGGCGGCAGGTGGATTTGAGCGCTGGAACCGTGCGTCTCTTTCCCGGCATGACGAAGAACCGCAAAGGACGCGTCTTCCCGTTTACCCGCGATTTGCGGGCGGTTGTGGAAGGCCAATGGATTGAAGCCGTACGCCTGAAGGCCAAGGGGGTCACTTGCGCGTACGTCTTCAATCGGAAGGGCAAGGTGATCCGCGACTTTCGGTCGGGGTGGCGCAAAGCCTGCGAGAAGGCCGGAGTCCTCGGACGCATTCCCCACGATCTCAGGAGAACCGCAGTTAGGAATCTGGTGCGCGCAGGAGTCCCGGAGCGTGTCGCCATGCAGTTGACCGGGCATCTGACCCGTAGCGTGTTCGACAGGTACAACATCGTCTCCGAAGGCGATCTCCTTACCGCCGCCCGGATGCTGGACAACTTCACCCGGGCCACAAACACAAATGCGAGCACAAAGCTCCAGCCCGTTCTTAAGACCTCCGCGTAGATCCCTGCCGTATCGAGGGCCGCGACCGCCCGCAAAAAATTCTTTCGTAGTTTTTTCAACTCGAGCGTTTATTGCAGTAGAGGGAGAGAAAGGAGGAGCAATGAGGAAGACACTCTCATCCATCTGTGTTTTCGTTGCTTGTCTGCCCGGGTCCCTGCTGGCGGGAGAAGTCCCCGCGAAGGTAGACATCAACACCGCCACGATAGCCGAGTTGGACACACTGCCCGGAATCGGTCCGGCGATCGCGGCCCGGATCATTGATTTCAGGAGCCGGCATGGTCCGTTCCGGCGCGTCGAGGATCTGATGAACGTTCGGGGCATCGGCGAAAAGAAGTTTCTCAAGCTGAAGGGGAGGATTGTCATTTCGCTGTCCGAATCTCAGGCCGGAAAAGCCAGGCGTGTGGGCGAGAAGGCGGTCCAGACGTCTGCGCCCCGGCGAAGGTGAGCCTGGTCGACCGTCTGCGCCGTCAACCGCTGGCAACGAGTCAGAGGATCTTGTACAGTGTGAGTTACGCTGTCCTAAAGGCGGTTCGGCGAGACGGTTATGAAAGCAGAGTACCTGGACTACCGGGACCTTCCGGGACAAAACCCGATTTTCCTCCGCTACCTTTACGATTTTAAGTCGGTAGCCGAGTGGTATCCGGCAGGACCACCTGATCCGGACCTGCTGCGCAGGCGTGCCGACGGGATCCTGCGAGGGGGGAGGGTCTATCCGCGGGAAGCATTGGCGGCCAGTCTGGAGCGCTTTAACCGGGCCGTGGGCGCGGGAGAACGGGCGCTTGAGAACATCGAGCGGCTGCGGGGCGCTTCGACGGTGGCGATTGTCACCGGCCAGCAGATCGGGTTGTTTGGGGGACCGGCGCTGGCCGTTCACAAGGCCCTGACGGTTCTCTCGCTGACTCGCCAGTTGGCCGAGGACGGGGTGCAAGCCATCCCCGTCTTCTGGTTGGCTTCCGATGACTCGGATTACGACGAGATTGCTGCCGCTCGCCTGCTTCGCGAAGACGGCGGGCTCCTCTCGGTTGTGCATCCGAGACCTTCGGACAACGGGAATCGGATGGTCGGGACCGTGCCGGTTACGGGCGCCTCCGAGCTGTTCGAACGGCTGGAATCCGAGCTGGTCTGGGGCGATTTTCGGCGGGTCGCGCTCGCGACTTTGCGGCAGGCGTACGGAGAAGGCCGGAGCCTCAGCCACGCGTTCGGCGCCTGGATGGCCAACCTCTTTCGGGATCACGGGCTGGTTCTCTACGATGCTTTTTCGGCCGGAATGAAGCAGTATCTGGCCGAGGCCTACCAGTTGGCGATCAGGAGGCGGGATCAAATCGTTGCTGTCTTGACGCAGCGGGCTGAGCAATTGCGGCAGGCCGAGCTGACTCCTCAGGTCCAGGTTACGGCTGAGGAAACGCTGCTGTTTCTCTGTCAGGGGACCCGGCGCTTTAAGCTCACCTCAGCCGACGGGCGATTTCAGGCCAAGGATGAGGACGCCCGCGCGCTGGGTCCGGAGGAGCTTCTGGCTCTGTGTCGGCGAGACCCCGAAGCCCTTGGCCCTAATGTTTTGTTGCGTCCGGTTCTGCAGGACCTGCTCTTTCCCACGGTCGCTTACGTGGCTGGTCCCGCGGAGACCGCCTATTTTGCCCAGATCAGCGCCATTGCTCCGCTCTGGCAGGATTCGCCCGCGGTCTTGCCGCGAGTCGGAATCACGCTGGTGGACGCCAAGGCGCAGCGACTTCTGTCCAAGTATCGAATCGGAATCAAGGACGTCTTGGGAGCCACCCCGGAGCAGACGCTTCGCCGCCTGGCCAGAGACAGCGCTGCCGGAGATCTGCTTCGCAAGTTCGAGGGCCTGGAGGCTGATGTCGAAAAACAGGCGGGCCGGATTGGCGAAGACCTGGCGCCAATGGACGCCGGGATCGCGCAACTCCTGAAAAACTCCGAAGCCAAGATGCTGTACCAGGTCCGGAAAGTCCGGGATCGCTTCATCAGGAACTATGCTCAGCATTCCTCCGACCTCGCCCGTCACGTCAACTTCCTGCACAACCTGCTTTACCCGGAACAGACTCTCCAGGAGCGGGTGATTAACTTCAATCATTTCCTCATCCTCGAAGGTCCAACTTTGATTGACCGGATTCTGCAGTCGATACAGCCGTTCTGTAAGGAGCACCAAATACTGTATGTTTCCGCAAGTTGATGTTCTGGCCGTGGGCGCGCACCCGGACGATGTCGAGTTGGGCTGCGGCGGGACGCTGTTGAAGTTGCGGTCTTTGGGGCGAAAAACCGCCATCGTTGATCTCACGCGGGGAGAAATGGGGACCCGCGGCACTCCCGAGATCCGCCTGAAAGAGGCAGCCGAATCAGCCGTGATTCTGGGTCTGACTTTTCGGACCAACCTCGAGCTGGAGGACGGTGACATTCCGGTCGACAAGGCCAGCCGGGAGAAGCTGATCCGTGTGATCCGCGACTGCCGTCCCCGCATGGTCCTGACCCATTCTCCGGTCGGCCATCCCGACCATGGAAAGGCGGCCAGGCTGGTTGAGGAAGCGGTTCACCATTCCGGCCTGGTGCGGATCGATACCGGACAGGAGCGCTACCGGCCGGACAAGATCGGCTTCTGGCTGCAGCCAAACCATGTGGCCATCCCGCAGGTCGTCGTCGATATCACCGAGTTTTACGACCAGAAGGAAGCGGCAATCCGCGCCTATCGCTCGCAGCTGTTTGATCCATCGTCAAAAGATCCCGAGAACTACTTGAGCAGACCGGATTTTCTGGCCCGCATCAGGAGCTTTCATCATTATTTGGGCGGTTCCGCCCGTTGCGGCTACGCCGAAGGCTTTACCTTCTCGCGTCCTCCCCGGGTTGTCGACGTTTCGCTCTGCTAGCGTTCAGCCTGGGAGGCTTAGCTGAATCAAATTGCGATCGAAAGTGCGGGCAGGCTTTTATCGTGGCCGGACTCTCCAGACTCCGGCACGGCCGGGCTCTCGCGAGCCCGGCACCGGACTCTGGAGAGTCCGGCCACGATGAGACCTCGTTCCATTATCGCGAGTACGGAGCGGCTTATGGCCATGTGAGCTGACGGGCTCAGCCGTTGCGAATTCCGACGAAGGCCAGGCAGCGACCGCCATTCCTGAGAGTGACGCGCGGAGTCCGAAGGGAGGAAGGTCACTGTCTTCATCAAGCCCCTGGGGGGAGCACGGGGAGTACGCGATGCCTTTGACTGTTTGCTAAAGTGGTAGTACGCTGCACTCCGGCTAACCCAAATCACTATGTTTCGTCGTCGGTATCAGACTTATGCGAAGCTGATGCTCATCGCTGACATAGGAGCCGGCCTGTCAGCTTTATATCTGAGCTATCATTTCCGTTATTATCTGGTTCTGTTTGCTCCGCCGGCATGGTCTGACCGCTTTAACCCGGAGCTTTTGCCCTTTTCGGACTATCTCGTTTTCTTCCTGGCCTTTCTTCCCTGCTGGGTCCTGTTGCTGGCCACGACGCAGCGTTATCCTCTGCTGCTCGAAGTACCGCTGAAACAGCAGTTCCTCAGGGTGATCCAGTTTGTCTTCGCCGCGGGTTTCGTCGCGGGCTTTCTCTCCTACGCCTTCAAGTTGATCATCAGCCGCCCGGTGCTCTTGACGCTACTTCTTCTGACCGGCGTGTTGCTGTCACTGATTCGCGTCGCTTTCTACTGGCTTCTTTGGAGCCGGAACGTCGTTACACATAACCTCATCAACATCGTCATCGTCGGCGCCAACGGCCGGGCGGAGACGATGGCCCAGCTTCTAGGCAAGTTCCGGTCGTGGGGTTACCGCGTGGAGGGCTATGTGAGTACGAGACCGGACGAACCTGAGTTGGCCGGTCTTCCCCGCCTGGGTGAGCTGGACGATCTTCCTGCCATTCTGTCCGAGCGTGAAGGCATCGAGGAAGTCGTTTTTGTGGGCTCCGACGTGCGGGATCTGGAGGATTTCGAAGAACTAATCACGTTTTGTGAAGAGTTGGGCGTAAGGACTCGCCTGGCGCTGGATTTCTTCCCCACCTCTGCCTCCCGGGTTTCGCTCGAGTTTCTCGAACATGTCCCGCTCCTCACCTTCTCTACCGTCCCGGACCACGACATGTCGCTCATAGCGAAGCGCGTAGCGGACTTTGTCATTGCTCTGGCGGGCCTGGTTGTTCTCTCGCCTGTACTGCTTCTGTTGGCGGCTGCCGTCAAATTCACGTCGCCTGGGCCGGTTTTTTACCGCCAGACGCGCTGCGGACTGTATGGACGCCGCTTTCGACTCATCAAGTTTCGGACCATGATCGACGGTGCGGAGGACAAACTCTGGGAAATTCGTCATTTGAACGAGATGAACGGGCCGGTGTTCAAAATGCGAAACGACCCTCGTGTTACCCCGTTCGGGCGATTTCTCCGCAGATCCAGCCTGGACGAGTTGCCGCAGCTGTGGAACGTCATCAAAGGGGAGATGAGCATCGTCGGGCCCAGGGCGCCGCTGCCCGAAGAAGTCAAGTATTACGCCAACAAGCAGAAGCGGCGGCTGAGCGTGAAGCCGGGGATCACCTGCCTCTGGCAGGTGTCGGGCCGCAATGACATTGACTTCCATCGCTGGATGGAGATGGACCTCGAGTACATCGACAACTGGTCCTTCTGGCTCGACCTGCTTATCATGCTCAAAACCATTCCAGCCGTCTTCACTGGCCGGGGAGCAAGATAAGCGACAACCGTATGGGCAACTTCAACGACACCATCGCGAATGCCATTATCGGCATTGACACCATCTGGGGAGGCGACGTTCTAAACCCCTCCGGAACGGGTCGATTCATAGCCGATTCCTGGTTTTCCGGCCTGCCTCTGCCGCCGGCTTATGCGTCTGCGACTGCCGGCCCTGTCCGGGCGGCCGGCGGCGTATCGGCAAAGAAGCCCAATCACGAAGCCATCGACAGGTATGTTGAGGCGATCGGCCTTCCGAAGGCGCTCTCGGACTTCAAGATGCTGGCGGCTGAACAGAAAGGCCGAAGAGGCGTGTACCTCGTTGGGCTGGCGGAATGCCTCGAGGTGATGTGGGACCTTGCTTTGGAGCTTCTCGGGCGGAGGGAACCGGTCGCGTACGAAAGGTGTGTTGCGGCTTCAACGGGGCGCCCGCCCGAGCCCTCCGACCCAACCCCGAAGCGGGAACTGCTTCTTGCGCGGCTGAAAGAAAGCGGATACTCCGTCTCCTCGGAAGAAGACCTGCTCGAGGCGGTCGACAAATGGCGGGGCGAGCGGCTTGTTCCCTCGGCTTCGATTCCGGCGGTCGCTGGGGCCGTCATCGCCGAGTTCCATGTCCTCACAAGTCGGAACATGATGCTTTACCTGCCTTCAGACCTGAGCGAAGTCCCCCGTTCCAACATCCGGTTCATGCCCATCCGCGACGCCTGGTTCTCGGGTTCCATGAACTATCTCGGACGTGCCCGGACCCCGGAGGGCAAGCCGCAGTTCGAGGCGACCTACGAGATCAATGCCTCACTCCAGATCTCCGTCCCCGAGTTTCAGCAGCTGATCAGTCACGAAGTGGAACCCGGACACGTGACCACTTTTGCCTTCTTGCAGGCTCTTTACGAGGAAGGGAAGATCGGGTTCGAAGGCACCGTCCAGACCATGAACACCCGCGCGGCAGCCCTGTCCGAAGGGATCGCCAACAACGCGGTACTCATGGCTCACGGAGTGAAAGAAATCGACGAGTTGCCTGATCGTGACCTGCAGATTGGTGTTTTGCTCGCCTTGCTGCAGGATGATGCGAAGAACCAATCGTCCTACCTGACGTGGAAGGAAGGTTGGCCCCAGGAACGAGTTGCGGCGGCTCTTCGCACCGGTTTTCTGGTATCGGCGGAAAGGGCGGACAAGCTCTCGGGCGCGTGGGGCCGACATCCCTTGCTGGGCCGCATGTACCTGCCCGCCTACCGTGCCGGTACCGAACTCGTAGCCGAGCTCCGCCGAACGCACCCTCCGCAAGCTGTTCTGCCGGCGCTATACGGTTGCACAGGGCTAGTGGATGTGGTGACGATTCGGGAAGCGGTCGGGTAGTCAGGATTCATTCACGAGCCAACACCAGCCAACACGAACAAACACGCGTTGTTCGTTAGTGTTGGCTGGTGTTGGTTCGTGGTTGAAAAATCCAGCCGATTCCGTCACTCCACGACTTCCCTCGCCAGAAGCTGTTCACGGTACTGCAGCTGATACAGTTTGTAGTAAATCCCGCGTTGTCTCAGCAATTCGGCGTGGGAGCCTTCCTCCTTGATCACGCCTTTGTGCATGACCAGGATCCGGTCACAGGACTGAATGGTTGACAGGCGGTGGGCGATGATGAGCGAGGTCCTTTCGCTCATCAGCCGGTAGACGGCGTCCTGGATGAGCAGCTCGGTTTCGGTATCGACCGAGGAAGTGGCTTCGTCCAGGACCAGGATTCTGGGATCGTGCGCCAGCGCGCGCGCAAACGCCAGCAGCTGGCGTTGTCCCACGGAAAGCGACACTCCCCGCTCCGCCACGGGCGCCCTGTATTTCCCCGGGATGCGATCAATGAAGGCATCGGCGTGTACCTGTTGGGCCGCCCGGCGCACCTGTTCATCGAGAAGGGGTCGGCCCCACAGCCGGATGTTCTCTTCGATAGTTCCGCTGAAAAGGAAGGGGTCCTGGAGCACAACCGTGATTGATCGGCGGATCAGGTCCAGGGGGAGCTCGCGGATATTGATTCCGTCGATCAGGATTTCCCCCTGCTGCACATCGTAAAAGCGGGACAGCAGATTAATGAGCGTGCTTTTCCCTGATCCGGTCGCCCCCACAATGGCAATCTTCTCGCCGGCGCTGACCCGGAAGCTGACGTCCTTGAGCACCGGCGTGTCCTCGCGGTAGGCGAACCACACGTTCCGGAACTCGATGTCTCCCCGGATGGTGGCCGGCACGCGAGGTTGTGTGGGTGAAACGACCAGAGGCCTGGTGTCGAGCAGCCGGAAGATCCTCTCGGAGCTCGCCATCGCGCTCTGGAGGATGTTGAATTTCTCGCTGAGGTCGCTGATCGGTTTGTAGAACCGCTCGGAGTACTGGACGAAGGCCACCACTGCCCCCAGCGTCAGAGTCCCCTCAACCACCTGGATCCCTCCGTACCACAGGATCAGTCCGATGGCCAGGGCGCCGATGAGGTCCAGCACCGGGTAGAACACCGCGTAATAGAAAATCGACTTGAGGTTGGCCGCCAGATGCTCCCGGTTGCGCTCGTCAAACTCCGCCAGCTTCCGCCTCTCCTGCACAAACACCTGAACCACGGACATCCCGGTGATGTTTTCCTGCAAAAATGCGTTGATCTTTGCGACTGCGGTTCGAACCCTGCGATACGAATCCCGGACCTTCACCTTAAAAATCATCGTGGCCACGAAGATCAGGGGGATGACTGAGAAACAGACCAGGGCCAGTTTCCAGTTCATGGCGATCATCACGACAACGATGCCCCCGAGGAGGAACACATCCCCGAAAATGCTGACGACGCCGGCAGTAAACAGCTCATTCAGGACGTCCACATCGGTCGTCATGCGGGTGATGATCCGTCCGACCGGATTCCTATCGAAATACGCGACATGCAGCTTCTGAATGTGCCTGAAGATTTCCATTCGGAGGTCGTACATGATCTTCTGGCCTGTCCAGTTCATGAGGTAGCTCTGGAAAAACGCCACCAGCAGCTGAAAAACTAGAACCAGCAGGAAAAGCGCGGCAATGCCGGTCAGGCCGCCCATGTCCCGGTTGCGAATATAACGGTCAATGGCAATTTTCGTGAGGTACGGACCGACCAGCTGAAGGGCCGAGACCAGCAGCAGCAAGAAGACCGAAACGACGACGACTTTCCGGTACGGACGAAGGTATTTGAGCAGCCGTCGCGCGAGGCGGCCGTCGTACGCTTTGCCTAAGACCTCTTCTTCGTGATACTGATTCATTCGACTCCCAGTTCTTCCCGCAGGAGTTGTTTCTCGTACAGGCTTGCGTACTGACCTCCCGCCTGCAGCAACTCCTCGTGGGTGCCTTGCTCGACGATCCTTCCATCTCTAAGGACCAGTATCTGATCCGCTGATTTGACGGTCGAAATCCGGTGGGAAATCAGGATCGCGGTCCGTCCTTTCAGCTCGTCCGAAAGCCGCTGCAGAATCCGCTCTTCCGTCTGCGTGTCGACGCTCGATAACGCGTCGTCAAGGATAAGGATACGGGGATCGATCAGGAGGGCCCTGCTGATGGCGATCCGCTGCTTCTGCCCGCCCGAAAGAGTAATGCCCCGTTCGCCGACAAAGGTTTCGAACTTGTCCGGGAAGTCCTGGATGTCGGGCCAGATGTTGCTGACTTTCGAGGCTTCTTCCACGCGGTCGAAAGGCGCGTCAATTTCCCCAAAGGCGATGTTTTTCCGGATGGTCTCGGAGAAAAGGAACGTGTCCTGCGGAACGTAGCCGATGTTCTTGCGCAGCGTCTTGAGAGGAACCTCGTTAATATCGACTCCATCCAAGAAGATAGTCCGCGGGGGGACCTGGTACAGTCTCAGCATCAGGTTAACCAGCGTCGATTTGCCGCTGCCGGTGGGGCCGACGATGGCCAGGGTGCTGCCGGCCGGGACCCGAAAGCTGATCCTGTCCAGGACCCTCGTCCCGTCGTAGGCGAAAGTCAGGTCTCGGACCTCGATCTCACCGCGCACGCCGGCGGCTTGGGCGTCGGGCGCGTCGGTGATTTCAGGCTGGCTGTTAAGAATCATCTGGATGCGCGACATCGAGGCCGAGCCCCGCTCAAAAATGTTGATCACCCAGCCGAGCGCGATCGTCGGCCACGTCAGCATCGCCAGGTATCCCATGAAGGCAACAAATTGCGGCAACCCTATCGTCCCCTGGATGACGAGCCGGCCGCCGTACCACAGCAGGCCCACCGAGGACAGACCGAGCAGAAAGGTGAGAAGCGGCGAATAGATGCCGGAAACGAGCACGAGCGAGAGACTCCGTTTCAGATAGTCCTCGTTGGCTTTGGCGAACCTTTGGGTGAAAGCCCGTTCCTCGTTGTAGGCCTTGACCACCCGCACCCCCGCGACGTTCTCCTGCGCGATGCTCGTCAGCGTGGAAAACTGTTCCTGAATCTTCTCAAAACGGTCGTGGATGTGCTTTCCAAAATACTCCACCGTGTAAGTGACCGCAGCCAGCGGGATCAGTGTGAGAAGAGCCAGCCGCAGATTAATGGTGATGAGCACTCCGACAGCCAGGACGGTCGTGAACAGGGTGTTGACGGAATACATAATGCCCGGGCCGAGAACCATCCTGACCGCGCTGAGGTCGTTAGTCGCCCGGGACATGATGTCCCCCGTGGAGCTCTTCTGATAAAAACTCGGACTCAGTGACTGCAGGTGGCTGAACACCTCATTGCGCAGGTCGTATTCCAGGTGGCGCGAGACACCGATCAGAATCCGCCTCATCAGGTACCGGAAGATGCCCTCCACGGCGCTCAGGCCCACAATCAGGCCTCCGTAAGACATCAGAGTCCGATGATCCGGGCTTTGTGACAGGGCGCCAACCGCCCGCCCGAGCACCCAGGGAGCGATCAGGGCTACGCCGTTGGTGAGCAGGACCATCAGAATACCGGCCGCAATCCTGCCCTGGTATAACTTCAGGTACGGCACCAGATGCATCAGGGGGTACTTGCGGCGAAGATTCCTCAGGATCTCACTGAACATCAAAACCCTTAATGTGAGGTATCACCTTCCCGTCGCTGCCCAGGAAGGCCACGTCGTAACCGAAGAGGAACGGGGAGTTCTTGTTGTAAGTCAGATTGAAACGGGCAGCCTGCGACGGGGGCAGGATGTTGGGCTCAAGCGGAACAGTGATGGTATCCAGCACCTGGCGGTCATTTCCCCAGACCCGGACGACAGCCTGGATGTTTTCGAGCGGTCCTTTTGTCTGGTTCCAGACTTCTCCCTGGAGCGTAAAACCCTCATAAGTCCTTTGGTAAACGAGGGCCGTCAGCCGCAGAGGCCATTCCTGCAACGTCCTGACCGAAGCGAAGTTTTCGAAAAACGAAAGAGGCAGGAAGCTGACCCCGGCAAAAATGACCGCCGCCAGAAGCGCTGCCAAAAGCACTGCGTGAAAAGCCGTTCTTAGCCGATTTACGCCGGCTTGCGGAGCTCGCAGGAAAAAAGCATAGGCCAGGATGACTGCCAGGATGACCAGGAAAGCCACCAAGGCATAAAGCAGAGACTGGTCGAGGATCTGGAGGGTCTTATCTGCCACGTTCAGCCTCATTCAGGAGGAGTCGGCCTTTCCGGCCCGACGACCTTCGGAACTGTCTGTTCGGAGTCCGGGACGTATCTAGGCTCCCGCTCCCAGAAGCCTTTTCTGCGCTTGGCCAGTTCGAAACGCTCGCCGAACAACTGTTTGCCGAATCCGGTCAGCAAATCAGTCTCAAGCTCGCCGTTTGTCGGAATATCCACCCAGGTCTGGGTTCCCAGGAAGTCCCGCTTCAAGGCCTGGATTTTCGCGTCGGCCGTTACCACCGTCAGACGGGCCTCGATGACCTGGACCTCTATTTCGAAACGATACTGTACCTTGACCCACTCCGCGTCGATCAGTTTCGGCTTGACGCCTATTTTGGAAATATGGCTGTCCGTCATCGGCCCGGAACTGTATTCACGGTACACGGTCACCATCGTTCCCCGCGCCCGGTCCGCTTGCTCGACCTCCAGCCTTCTGGCTTTCAAGACCTCCAACATGGCATCCCAGGCGGGCTGGAACGGAACACTCAGCCGCAGCGGGTCGGGCAGCTCGGCCCAGAGAAAGGACACCGCAAGCATCGCAAGCAAGGGACCGAGGACCACAACCGATCGTTGCATATCGTCATAGTCTAAATCAGACGGGGGCGCTTTGTAAGGATGAAGGATGAAGAGAAGGATGAAGGATGAAGGATGAAGGATGAAGAGAAGGATGAAGGATGAAGGATGAAGAAAAGGATGAAGGATTGAAGGATGAAGGATGAAGGGGCGGAGGGGCGAAGAGAAGGATGAAGGATGAAGCAGGAAGGGGATTCCAGAACTACGCATCTCCCGCGCTGCGGCGTCATCCTTCATCCCTTCCTACTTCATCCTTCATCCTTTTCTTCCTACTTCATCCTTCATCCTTTTCTTCCTACTTCATCCTTCATCCTTCTCTTCATCCTTACCTCTGATACTGCCTTACTCCCCGGAGGTGGTCCTGATAATTCTCGGTGAACAAGTGGCTGCCGTCGTTGCGGGACACGAAGTACAGGTAGTCCACTTTGGCGGGCTCCAGAGCCGCATCGATGGAAGCCAGGCCCGGATTTGCGATCGGCCCCGGGGGCAGGCCGTAGTAGATGTAAGTATTGTAAGGGGAATCGAGCTTCAAATCGCTCTGGTTGATGACGCCGTCATAGTCTTTAAGCAGCTTCACGCTGTAGATCACGGTGGGATCTGAACCCAGAGCGATGTTCTTTTTAAGCCGGTTATGAAAGACTGCCGAAATGAGTTGGCGCTCGGCGGGCAAAGCGGTTTCCTTTTCGATCAGCGAGGCGAGGGTTACGACCTCGCGAGGCGTCATGCTCAGCTCCCGGGCCTTTCTCTGACGTTCGGCATTCCAGATCTGGAGGAAGCGGGAGACCATCCTGTCCAGGACCTCCTTCTCGGACACCCGGCGGGAGAAAAAGTACGTGTCCGGAAACAGGTAGCCTTCGAGGTCGGAAGCCCGACTGTCGAGGCCGGCAATCGCGCTTGTATCGCGAGTCGCGGCCATCAGCTCCTGCCTGGTGCCGATCCCGTTTTTGATCAGCACGTCGATGATATCCGTCCGGCTGAACCCTTCGGGGACGGTCACCTTGATCACGTAGACCTCGCCTCTGAAGAGCTTCCCGGCCACGTCGCGCATGGAGGATGCCCTGTCAAACCGGTACTCCCCGGCTTTCATGGAGGAAGCGGGATAAAAAAGCCGCACGTACCAGGCGAACAGGCGCGGGTGTGAAACGACACCGGCCCGGTGAAGAATCCGGCCGATTTCGGGTACTGACGTTCCTCGGGGAATATCGACAAATACGTAAGAGCCCGAAAATCCTTTGTAGGGAGAAGAAACGAGGCGGGATGCCAGGTATAGGCCGCCCAGCAGGGCTGCGACAGCCAGCAGCAGCAACAGGACGATCAATGGGAGCGCTCGGTCCCGATGGCTCATCTCATCTCCTCGAGGAAGCGTCTGAGGATGACGGCCGCTGCAAACTCATTACGACGCCGGCGTCGATCGCGGATGTCAACCCCCGCTTCGGCCATCAGAACCTCGGCCTCTTTGCTGGAGAGACGCTCATCCATCCATTCGATGGAAATGTCCGACCAGCGCGTGATCTCGCCGGCGAGAGCCTCGATTACGCTCAGAATATCACTCCTCCGGCCGTCCAGGTGAAGAGGTCGGCCGACGATCAGCTTGCTGACGTGATGAAGTGCGGCAGTTTCAAGCACTTTCCGGCAGTCATAACTGGGGTTTTGTCGTTGGAGGGTCCCCAGCGGTCGGACCGTGACTTTGAGCGGATCGGTGATAGCCAACCCGATGGTCTTCGATCCCACATCGAGCGCCATCCAGCGGCTCTCGGAAGCGCTCAAATCCAACCCTGATCCGTTTTTCGTAGTTGTTGCCACTTCGTCCCGTACGTTATAATTCTAGCCTACGCAGCGCAAAAAAAGAGGTTGTGAATGTTTGCTAAGGTGAAGTTGGTGATCGTCCTGTTGTCGGCGATGATCGTGCTTTACGGCCTGGTCGGCGGGACGATGAAGAAAGTCTCCGCCCGCGAAGGTGGAGTCTATGGCGATCTGGCGGTTTTCACAGACGTCATCCGGCGCGTTTCTGAAGATTACGTCGAGAAGCCGGACTTGCAGAAGGCCATGATGGGGGCCGTTCACGGTATGCTGGAGGCGCTCGATCCCTATTCCAGCTTTGTGGACCGGGCCACCTACGAGAGGCTGTCTGAGGTAAAAGGGAAGGCCAATCCGGGCCTCATTCTGTCTAAACGTTACGGGTATGCCTACATCGTGTCGGTGTTGCCGGGCAGCGCCGCGGAGCGCGGAGGATTGCGGACCGGCGATCTTCTGGAATCGATAGAGGGCCAGGGCACAACCGAGATGAGCCTGTGGGAAGCTGAGCATCTGCTGGCCGGAGGACCGGGGACTACAGTGACCGTTCGAGCCATACGGCTGCGCCGAACGGAACCCACCGAGATGAAGCTGACCAGGGAGGAAGTGCAGGTGCAGGCTGCCACGGCCCGCATCCCGGAGGACGGGATCGGGTACCTCCGGATCCCGAATTTTGAGGAAGGCTGCTTCGACGAGATCAAGTCGAAGCTCAAGTCGCTTGAGTCTTCAGGCATCCAGGGACTTCTGATTGACCTGCGGGGCGCCGCCGTCGGATCTCTCGATGAAGCGGTCAAGGCTGCGGATTTGTTCCTTGAAAAGGGCAAGAAAATCGTCACTGTCAAGGATCGTGAAGGCAAAACAACAGAATTTGTTTCACTTAACGACCCTTTAGTTGCTAATATTCCGATCGCGATCCTGGTTACGGGAGGGACGAGCGGGCCAGCCGAGGTTTTTGCGGCCGCGCTCCAGGATAACCGAGTGGCCAACATTATTGGCGAGAGAACCAACGGGCGCGGCTCAGTACAGGAGCCTTTCACCTTGAGCGATGGCTCGGTTTTGCTGATCTCGACGCAGCTGTACTACCGTTCAGCTGGAAAACCCCTTCAGGACCAGAATCTGAGGAACTCCGGGGTGACCCCTGATGTTCGTTCACCTGACGAGGACTTCGTCACGAACTTCTATTTCGAGAACGTGACCGACGATACGGACAAGGGTATCGATGAGGAGTTTTACCGAAAACTGAACAGCGCGGTCGATGCTGAGCAGTTTAGAAGTGGCCTGAAGTACATTCGGGAGAAGGTAGTCAGGAAGGCTGCTTAACCACAACCGTCATCTATCACAAAAGGAGGAGAGATGAACAAAGGGGAGTTGGTAGATGCAATCGCCAAGGACGCGAAGATCAGCAAAGGTCAAGCCCAGGAAGCCCTCGACTCGTTTGTCAAGAACGTGCAGAAGGCGTTGAAGAAAGGTCAGAAGGTGACCTTGGTTGGATTCGGGACTTTCGGCGCGTCCAAGCGAGCCGCGAGAACCGGGCGCAATCCACAGACCGGAAAGCCGATCAAGATTCCGGCCAAGAAAGTGGCGCGCTTTGTCCCCGGCAAGACCTTGAAGGAATCGATCCAGTAGAGGCGATCGACATTTAAGGTTGGCGCCGACGGCCCAGCCGACGGATAACACTGATAAGACGGATCAGATCCGTGTCCTCGGTGTTGTCCGTCGGCTGGGCCGTCGGCGTCTTTAATCAGTCCGAATTTGCTCCTTACTCGCCGGCCCAATCTGTGGTATCATGACGGCACGTTTTGACGTAGGTGCGTAGCTCAGGGGAAGAGCACTTCCTTGACGCGGAAGGGGTCAGCGGTTCAATTCCGCTCGCACCTACCATTTTTGTTTTTAGGTGAAGGTAAATTGCCCGAGCAGGTGCATCTTCAAGTTATCGAACGGGACGGTTCTTTGCGCGAGCTGTCGGAGCCGGAGTCGGCTCTGACGGTGGTGCGCCATTCCACGTCGCACCTCATGGCCCTCGCCGTAACGGAGCTGTACCCGGAAGTTCACCTGGGCATCGGACCCGCGACCAGCGAGGGTTTCTACTACGACTTTCAAACTCCTCATCGCTTTACCGAAGAGGACCTGGCGCGCATTGAACGGCGCATGGAAGAGCTGCGCGAGGCGGATCTTCACTTCGAACCCTCGGTCGTGACCAAAGAAGAGGCCCTCAAGCTCTTTTCCAGCTTGGGGGAGTACCTGAAGACCGAGCTTATCAGCGAGCGGGACGGCCAGGTTCTGTCCTGCTACAGGCTCGGCAAACTGGTTGACTTCTGCACCGGACCACACGTCGTGTCGACCGGTCAGCTGGGCTCGTTCAAGCTTCTATCGGTCGCCGGCTCTTACTGGCGCGGCGACGAAAAACGCGAGCAGCTCCAGCGGATCTACGGAACCGCTTTTTTTACACGTCAGGAACTGGAAGACTATCTGAACCGGCTCGAGGAGGCGCGTAAACGCGATCACCGGCGCCTGGGGCGCGAGCTGGACCTCTTTACCGTGCATGAAGACGTGGCGCCCGGCTTGATCTTCTGGCACCCGAAGGGCGCGGTGGTTCGTTCCATCATCGAGGATTTTCTGCGAACCGAGCTGACTCGACGCGGCTACCAATTCGTCTATACGCCGCACATCGCCAAGAGCGACCTGTGGAAGACCTCCGGGCATTACGAATGGTACCGCCCCAACATGTACACTCTCCCGGTCGACCAAGAGGAGTATGTGCTGAAACCGATGAACTGCCCCGGACATATCATGATTTACCAGTCGACTCGCCGGAGCTACCGCGACCTTCCCATGAGACTGGCGGAATTCGGGACTGTTTATCGTTATGAGAAGTCCGGAACCCTGCACGGACTGCTTCGGGTCCGCGGCTTCACTCAGGACGACGCACATATTTTCTGCGAGCCGGACCAGGTCCCATCCGAAGTCAGGCAGACGCTCGAGGTGGGCGAGTTCATCCTGAAGAGCTTCGGTTTCGAGAAGTTCAAGGTCGAGCTTTCCTGCCGGGATGCCGCGCACCCGGAAGCCTATGCCGGCAAGCCTGAAGACTGGGATCGGGCGCAGTCGCTGCTGGAGCAGTGCCTGAATGAGAAAGGGTGGCCCTTTACCCGCCAGGAGGGCGAGGCCAGCTTTTACGGCCCGAAAATCGATATTAAACTGATAGATGCGCTCGGTCGTCCCTGGCAGCTCAGCACCTTTCAGTTCGACTTCAACCTGCCGGTTCGCTTTAACGTGACCTATACCGGGGCCGACTCCAAGGAACATCACGTGATGATGATCCACCGCGCCTTGTTGGGCTCAATGGAGCGCTTCATGGGAGTGCTGGTCGAGCAGTACGCCGGCGCTTTTCCGGTATGGCTGGCGCCCCGGCAGGCGGTCGTATTGCCGATAAGCGACCGGCACCACGCGTATGCCGGCGAAGTCAGGGGATCACTCGAAGATGCCGGGCTGCGAGTGGAATCCGATTTGAGAAGCGAGAAGGTCGGGTATAAAATTCGAGAACACCAGCTTCAGAAGGTCCCCTTCATGCTCGTAGTAGGCGACCAGGAAGTGGCGAACCGGACGGTGAGCGTTCGCAACCGAATGGAAGGGGACAAGGGAAGCATGACCGTCGATGCTTTTATCCGGGTCGTGAGAGATCTGGTGGCGAGCCGGGCGGTCAGGCCGTAAAACAGTTGCCGGTTGCCGGTTGGCAGTTGCCGGTTACCAGTTACCAGTTACCGGTTGCCGGTTGCCGGTTACCGGTTACCGGTTGGCAGTTGCCGGTTGCCGGTTGCCGGTTACCGGTTGGCAGTTGCCGGTTACCGGTTGCCGGTTGCCGGTTGGCAGTTGCCGGTTACCGGTTGCCGGTTACCAGTTACCGGTTGCCGGTTGGCAGTTGCCGGTTACCGGTTGGCATCGGCTCGATGGGGCAAGGGGTAACTGGTGACAGGTAGCCCGTGACGGGCAACGGGTAACCGGAAACGGTAACCGGCAACAGGCAACGGGTAATCGCTAACTGATAACTGGTAACTGGTAACTGGTAACCGGCAACGGGTAACCGGAAACTGTAACCGGTTACTGGTAACGGGTAACCGGTAACTGGTAACGGGTAACCGGTAACGGGTAACTGGTAACCGGTAACTGGTAACGGGTAACCGGAAACTGGTAACGGGTAACCGGAAACTGTAACCGGTAACTGGTAACGGGCAACGGGTAACCGGCAACGGGCAACGGGTAACCGCTAACTGGTAACGGGTAACCGGTAACTGGTAACGGGTAACCGGTAACTGGTAACTGGTAACCGGTAACGGGTAACTGGTAACCGGCAACGGGCAACGGGTAACCGCTAACTGGTAACTGGTAACCGGTAACCGGTAACAGGTCAGGAGGAGGGAAGGCATCAATAGAACTCGTGTAAACAACCAAATCAGGGCTCGTGAAATCCGAGTCATAGATGAGCAGGGCGCCCAGCTGGGGGTCATGGACCCCCGACAAGCGCTGTTGGTGGCCGAGGAGAGGGGTCTTGATCTGGTGGAGGTCGCGCCTAACGCGCAGCCGCCGGTTTGCCGGATCATGGACTATGGCAAGTACCTGTACCAACAGAACAAGAAGGCGCAGGAAGCCAAGAAGAACCAGAAGGTCATCCAGATCAAGGAAGTCAAGTTCCGACCCAAGATCGACGAGCACGATTACGAGTTCAAGAAGAATCACATCGTCCGGTTTCTGAAGGAAGAGAACAAGGTCAAGGCCACGGTCATGTTCCGCGGCCGGGAAGTAACCCACTCAGAGATCGGGGCGCAGATTCTGAACCGCTTGCAGCAGGAGCTCGGCGATCTGGCCAGCATCGAGAAGCAGCCTAAACTCGAAGGCTACTCGATGACTATGATTCTGACCCCGAGAAACAAGTAAAGCCTCAAACACCCGCAAAGGAGCTGACGGCTCACCGCTGACAACTCAACTGGGTAACGAGTCGTTTTTGTCTTATCCCGCAGGGAGAGAAAATAGAATGAAGCTGAAGACGAAAAAAGCGGCAGCGAAAAGGTTTAAGCTGACCGGAACGGGCAAGATCAGGATGCGGCACAGCTTTCACAGCCACATCCTCACCAAGAAGAGCCCCAAGCGGAAGAAGCGTCTGACCGAATGGGCAAACCTGTCCAAGGCGGACACCAAACGGGTGAAGAGAATGCTGTTGCAGGGATAGGGTTCAAGAGGGGCGCCAAGGCCTTAGCCTGGGAACCACTTGACCTCTGGGCCTTATGGGGCCTGGGAACCCAGTACGGACTAACATATGGCAAGAGTAAAACGCGGTAACAAGAGAGTTCAGCGTCGGAAGAAAATCCTGGGCCTGGCTAAAGGATACCGGGGCACCAAGAGTAAGCTGCACAGGCATGCCAAGGAGCAGGTGATCAAATCGCTGGCCTACGCTTATCGGGACCGCAGGCAGAAGAAGCGCGTGCGGCGCAGCCTTTGGATCATCCGAATCACGGCAGCGGCCAAACAGAATCAGCTTTCATACAGCCGGCTCATGCATGGTCTGAAGATCGCGGGCATCGATCTGAACCGAAAAGTCCTGGCCGATATCGCCGTTCGGGATCCGCAGGGTTTCGGTCAGCTTGCCGAGAAGGCCCGTCAGGCGATCGGTTAGAACCATGGTGACCGACGAGCATCTCGCGTCCCTCTGGGACGCTTTCCTTAGAGAGCTGGCCGAGGTCTCCACGAACGACGCCTTGACCGAGCTGCGTGACAAATACCTGAGCCGGAGCCGGGGCGTTGTGACGCTCGAGCTGAAGAAACTTGGCCAGTTGCCCGCCGCAGAGAGACCTCAAGCCGGCAAGCGCCTTAATCAGCTCAAGGCCCAAGTCGAAGAAGCGCTGGCTGAGAAGGCCGACGAAATCAGTGCCAGGGAGCGCACCGCCCGCTACCAATCAGAGCGTGTCGACGTGACCCTGCCGGGGTATGCCTGGCACATCGCTGGCCGCCACCCTATCCGACGAGCGCTCGAAGAGATGGAGCAGATCTTCGTCAGCATGGGTTTTTCGGTGATGGCCGGCCCGGAAGTCGAGCTGGACTACTACAATTTCGAGGCCTTGAACATCCCGAAAGGCCACCCCGCACGGGATGCCCAGGACACGCTCTACATCAGCGAGAACCTTCTCCTGCGCGCCCACACCTCTCCGGTCCAGATCAGGACCATGGAGCAACAGAGACCACCCGTTCGGATCATTGCACCGGGGCGCGTCTTTCGGCGCGATGCCGTTGACGCCACTCACAGTCCCATGTTCCACCAAATGGAAGGCCTGGTGGTCGACGAAGGAATAACGCTCGCCGACCTGAAAGGCACCCTCGAGATCTTCCTGAAAGCCTTCTTCTCGGAGGACACCCGAATCCGGCTGAGGCCAAGCTACTTCCCCTTCGTCGAACCCGGGGCCGAGGTTGATGTGAGCTGTATTTTCTGCCGGGGGACAGGATGCAGCATCTGCAAGCAAAGCGGCTGGATCGAGATCATGGGCGCGGGAATGGTCAATCCCCGGGTCTTCCAAAACCTGGGATACGATCACGAGAAATATACGGGCTTTGCCTGGGGCATGGGTGTGGACCGGATCGTCATGCTCAAGTATCAGGTCGAAGACCTGCGCCTGCTTTTCGACAACGACATCCGGTTTTTGAGCCAATTTTAAAAGTGGACGGCATGGACGTCCGCTTCTTGCGGAAATAATGAACATCAGCTACAACTGGTTGCAGGAATTCGTGGACTTGAAGGAGCTGGGTGTCGGAGCGCCGGTGGTTGCTGACGCTTTGACCTCTATCGGCCTGGCCGTCGAAGGCCTCGAGTTTCGCGATTCGGACGGGATTTTCAACATCGACGTGACCAGCAACCGGCCCGACTGCCTGAATCATCTGGGTGTGGCCCGAGAGCTGGCCGCTCATTTCCGCCTGAAACTGCATACCCCGGATCTTTCCGATCTGGCGCCCCAGCAACCGGCCAACGCTCATCCGTCCTCAGTCTCTATCGAGGATCCCGAGCTGTGCCCGCAATATACGGCACGCATCATGGCGGGAGTTCAGGTCGATGAATCCCCGGCCTGGCTGAAAGAGAAGCTGGAGGCAGTGGGCCAGCGGCCGATCAACAATATTGTCGACATCACCAACTACGTCCTGCTGCTGCTCGGGCACCCCCTTCACGCGTTTGATTACGAAAAGCTTGCCGGGCGCCGCATCGTAGTGAGGACCGCCCGTCCGGGAGAGACCATCGTTACCCTGGACGGCGTCAACCGGGTCCTGCAACCGGGAATGCTGGCGATTTGTGATGCCTCAAAGCCGGTGGCGCTCGCCGGTGTGATGGGTGGGCAGGAGAGCGAGATCTCGCTGCAAACCACCACGATCCTTCTGGAAAGCGCTTACTTCAATCCGAAGTCGATCAGAGCGACGTCCAAGGCTCTGGGCCTGCGCACCGAAGCGTCTTACCGGTTTGAGCGGGGTGCAGATCCGGAAATGCCGCTGAAGGCCTTGAATCTGGCGTGCCGGTTGATTCAGCAGATTGCCTCCGGGCAGACCGTCGGCCCGGCGATCAACCAGAACCCTGTGACCTGCCCGCGAACGGTTCTCGAGCTTCGCCGCCAGCGAATTCGTCAGGTCGTGGGCGTGGAAATAGACCCTGAGTTTGTGGCGGAAATCCTCGAGCGGTTGCAGTTCGACGTGGAGAAAGGTAAGGGTGACGGCTGGAGAGTCACGGTTCCCGGTTTTCGCGTCGACGTCGGGCAGGAGGACGACCTGGTCGAGGAAGTGGCGCGCCACCACGGTTACGATGACCTTCCAAGCACCTATCCGAAGCCCGCTTCTGCGGGGCGCTTTCTGCCCAGCCGGAGGCTCGAGCAGTTGCTGCTTGAGCGGCTTCGCGGTTTCGGGTTTTATGAAGCGATCAACTATGTCTTCAGCACGCCGGAACAGGAAAAGTTGTTTTTCGGCGAGTCGACGCCCATGGTGCCGATCGCCAATCCCCTGACAGAAGAAGACACTCACCTGAGGACCAGCCTGGTTCCGGGGCTGGTCAGCTCCGTGCGCCGCAACCTGAACCACGGGACACGGGAAATCCGGCTTTTCGAGCTCGGACATGTCTTCAGCACTTCGGCTCACGGGGAAATAGGACCCACCGGCGAGCCGTTACTGGAGCAGCAGCGTTTGGGGATCGTGGCCACGGGGACTTTTTATCGTCCTTACTGGGGCCAGGCCGCGGACGAGCTCCGGTTCTACCACCTGAAGGGAATCATCGAAGAGCTGTTGCGCGGACTGGGTTACCAGGCGGTTTTCCGACGCACCGAAACCAGTCCTTTTCTACATCCGGGCGTGGCCGCCGAAGTCGTTGTGGACGGGAACGCCATCGGGATAGCCGGACAACTGAGCCCCGAGCTTCACGAGAGCTTCAAGTTCCTGCAGCGGGTCTATGTGGCGGAGCTGGCGCTCGATGGACTCTTCTCGCGGCCGGTTCCGGAGCCTCAATACGGTCCGCTGCCTCGTTTCCCGAGCACGGAACGCGACCTGTCTTTTGTAGTTGACAAAGGAATCGAATACGATAGAATAGCAGCCGCTATTAAATCGTTGAACGTCGCCAACTTACGTGATGTTCAATTGATAGATCTCTACCAAGGTCAAAAACTTCCCTCTGGCAAGGTCAGTCTTGCTGTGCGTCTGACCTTCGCTGATCTCACACGTACGCTGACGCAGGACGAAGTCAACAAGTCGGTTGATCTGGTCTCCGGCCTGTTGAAGCGGGAATTTCACGCTGAGCAGCGTTCGTGACAGCTCGAGAGCAGGCGAGGCGGTGAGCGGCGTGCTTTCCGGCAAGCGCGCGACCCCTGCCTGTCTGGGAGACCGTCTTGTGACCGACAGAGCACTTGCCCGCTTAGAGGAATCATTGGTTCGGGTGGTCGAGCTGTTGAAGAAGGTCCAGGCCGAGAATTCCGAGCTCAGAGCTGTGACCCAACAACTTAAAGACGATCTGGAGGAACTCAAAAGAGAGAATTCTGCTAAAGGCGAGCTCATCGAGAAGTTGGAGAATGACCGTCTTGAGATCCGGTCCCGAGTGGAGAAGATTATCACGAAGATCAGCACTCTGGAAAAACCTGTGGGGGAAGCAGTTTCTAAGATGGAGTGAAGGATGGGTGAGGGTTCAGAGCGAATTACCACGGTTGAAATATACGGGCAGAGCTACCACGTTCGAGGCATGAGCTCTCCCGAATATATCGCCCAGTTGGCGGCTTTTGTCGACGAGAGGATGCGAGAGGTTTCGGAACTGACCCCAACTGTGGATACTCTGAAAGTGGCTATCCTGGCCGCGCTCAATATCGCCGACAAGTACATGACGGCCAGGAAGAAGCTTCAGACTGTCGAGCAACTCGTGGCGGAAAGGGCCGAGAAGATGCGGGCTTCGCTTGACTCGGTCCTGCGTCCCGATTCTGCTTGACCGTCTTGTGCAGCGGCGTGACAGTTGGCTCGGTCACATCGAATCGCTGCCGAGGTTGTTATAAGATGATTGGTCTCCCTGCGATGCTCGTGATGGTGAGTAGAAATTGAGCTAACGTAGATTGAATCGGGGACCTGAGTCCGCCGGCGGTGTGCCGTTCCCTTGTCGGAAATGCCTGAAGCCGGAGGCAGGGTCGCCACTCTGCGGCTGCAGGGTTCAATCTCACGAGCCACACGGCAAAGCGGGGAATTCCCCCAAGTCTTCTCCAAGCCGGCCGTCAGGCGACATGGCCGTCAGCCCGTGCGTTCCTGTGCTGCGACCGTCGCCCAGCCATTTCGGGTTTCTCAAGACCTAAATGCGGGAGAGTCGGTATGGAGTACATCATCGGTGGTGCTGTTCTTGCCGCCGCCATCGCCGTCTGGTACGTCCTTAAAATTCGTGTAGTTGGCCAGCGGCTCAGACAGGCCGAGGAATCTGCAGCCGAGATTCAGCGCAAGGCTGGTGACGAGGCCGAGAAGATAAAGAAAGAAAAACTGGTTGAGGCCAGGGACCAGATCTTCGCCTGGCGGACCGAGGCGGAGCAGCAAATTCAGGAACGGCGGCGGGATTTCGGCGTCCAGGAGCGCCGGCTGGCTCAGAAGGAAGACAACATCCAGAGAGCCGAGCAAGCGCTGGCCCGCAAGGAACGCGACTGCGAATCGCGTCTGGAGGCTGTCAGAAGGCGGGAACAGAAGGCCTCGGAGAACGAGGCCAGGCTGGATCAGCTCCTGGCCGAGACCACCCGGCACCTGGAAACGCTGGCGGGTATGAGTTCGGAGGAGGCCAAGAGGCAGCTGATCAAGACCGTTGAAAACGAGGCCTTGCGTGAAGCCGCGATTCTCGCCAAGAGGATCGAGGAAGACGCGCACGAGAAGGCGGAGCGCGAGGCGCGCAAGATCATCACGCAGGCCATTCAACGCTGTGCGGCAGAACATGTGGTGGAATCGACCGTATCGGTCGTCGATCTTCCTTCCGAGGACATGAAAGGCCGGATCATCGGGCGAGAGGGACGCAATATCCGGGCCCTGGAACAGGCGACCGGGGTCGATCTGATCGTGGATGACACTCCTGAAGCCGTCATTCTTTCGGGCTTTGACCCCTTGCGGCGCGAGATTGCCAAGCTCTCCATCGAGCGGCTGATCAAGGACGGCCGGATCCATCCTGCCCGGATCGAGGAAGTCGTGGTCAAGGTGCAGGAGGAGATGGAGTCAAAGCTCCTGGAAGATGGAGAGCAAATTGCCTTTGAGCTGGGCATCCACGACATGCACAGGGAATTACTGCGCCATCTCGGCCGGCTCAAGTATCGCACCAGCTACGGCCAGAACGTCCTCTATCATTGCCGTGAAGTGGCCTATCTGGCCGGAATCATGGCCCGTGAAGTGGGCGCCAAGGTGAGCATTTGCAAGAGGGCCGGACTGATCCACGACATCGGCAAGGCCGTGGACCGCGACCTGGAAGGCACTCACCTCCAGCTCGGGGTGGAGCTGGCCAGGAAGTATGGCGAGAGCGACGAGGTCATTCATGCCATGGAAGCCCACCACTTCGACGTGGACTTCCGGACCCTGGAGGCAGTCCTCGTACAGGCTGCCGATGCGATCTCAGCCGCCCGGCCGGGCGCGCGGCGAGAAGTGCTGGAAAACTATGTGAAGCGCCTCGAGAAGCTCGAATCGATTGCCGGGTCGTTTGACGGGGTTGCAAAAGCGTTTGCCCTGCAGGCGGGGAGAGAGGTCCGGATCATTGTCGAAAGCGGCCGGGTCTCCGATGAACAGGCTTACTGGCTGGCCAAAGATATCGCCAAGAAGATCGAAAGCGACCTGCAGTATCCCGGCCAGATCCGGGTAACCGTGATTCGGGAGATGCGCGTCGTGGATTACGCCAAATAAAGACGACCGGGAAACAACGGCGTGGCCCCCGAAATTGACAATCAATGAAGATTCTCTTTGTCGGAGATATTGTCGGCCGTCCGGGCAGGAGACTGCTCAAAGACAACCTGCCGGCAGTTCAGCAGGAGTACGACGTCGATTACACCATTGTTAACGTTGAAAACGCGGCCGGCGGCTTTGGCATAACCCCCGCGCTCGCCGACGAAATCCTCGGATACGGCGTGGATGTGATGACGTCCGGGAATCACATCTGGGACAAACGGGAAGTGTTCGATTATCTGAACCGGGAGTCGCGGCTGCTCCGTCCCGGCAACTACCCCAAGGGTGCGCCGGGCAGCTTTGTCCACATTGGAGAAAGCCGCACCGGGACTCGTGTGGCGGTCATGAATCTTCAGGGCCGGGTCTTCATGCCTCTGACCGACTGTCCCTTTCGCCTGGCCGAGAAAGAGGTGCAGAGAATCATCCGGGAGACGAGAATCATCGTAATCGATTTTCACGCCGAAGCGACTTCTGAAAAGATGGCTCTCGGCTGGTTCCTGGATGGCCAGGTCTCCGCGATCATCGGCACCCACACGCACATCCCCACGGCCGACTGGCGAATCCTGCCCAAGGGCACGGCCTATGTTTCAGATGTCGGCATGACGGGCCCTTACGATTCCATTATCGGCATGGAAATCGAAAGCTCCATGTCCCGCTTTCTGACCGGCATGACTCCGCGCATGGAGGTGGCGTCCGACAATGCGCGCTTCTCAGCGATGGTAATTGACGTGGACGAAACCACCGGCTCAGCCAGGTCGATACGCCGAATAGAAAAGTAGCGAATGGCCTAAACGCGTGCCAGTATCTGCCGGAGATACCGCCCGGTGTGTGACCGCTCTACGCGGGCCACCTCTTCAGGAGTCCCCTCGGCCACGAGGTACCCGCCTTCTTCTCCTCCTTCGGGGCCCAGGTCGATAATCCAGTCAGCCGACTTGATCACGTCCAGATTGTGCTCGATGACGACGATCGTGGCGCCGTGGCTGAGCAGCTTGTCAAAGGCGCGCATCAATTTGTGAATGTCGTCAAAGTGAAGGCCCGTCGTAGGTTCATCGAAGATGAAGAGGGCACGCGGCGATGCGGGCTTGGACAGATACGACGCGAGCTTGATCCGCTGGGCCTCGCCGCCTGAAAGGGTACTGGCCGGCTGCCCTAATCGGAGATATCCGAGGCCGATTTCCTGCAGCACCTTGAGCTTTCGCACCAGGGCCGAATGCGCCTTAAAGAACTCGAGCGCCTCGTGGACGGTAAGATCCAGAACTTGAGCAATATTCTTGCCCTTGTAGGTGATCTCCAGAACCTTGCTCTTAAATCGCGTCCCCTTGCACTCTTCGCACAGCAGTTCCACATCGGCGAGGAACTGCATTTCGACCGTCACCACTCCCGATCCCTGGCAGTTCTCGCACCGTCCGCCGGGGACGTTGAAAGAGAAATGCCCGGGAGCCAGGTTGTGCGCCTTCGCCTCGCGTGTGGCCGCGAAAATCTGGCGGATTTCGTCAAACGCCTTGATGTAAGTAATGGGATTTGATCGAGGCGTTCTGCCGATCGGTGTCTGGTCGACCAGCAGCACGTCACTAAGCTCCTGCCAGCCTTCGATGCCGTCGTGTTCCCCTACCGGCTCGTTGGCGATTCCCTTGAGCCTGCGCAGTCCCGGATAAAGGATGTTTTGAACCAGGGTCGACTTTCCAGATCCTGAGACCCCGGTAATGCAGGTGAGAACGCCGGACGGCAGCCGCACGTCAAGGTTCTTCAAATTGTGCTCGCGGGCGCCTCGTATGACGAGCCCGCGCCCATTGGCGGGACGACGGAAGACCGGCACCGGTATGCGCAGAGTCCCTGCCAGGTAGCGTCCGGTCAGCGACCCGGGGTTGGCGACGAGCGATTTCAAATCGCCGCTGTGGATCAGGCACCCGCCCTGCTCTCCGGCCCCCGGGCCCAGGTCGACGATGTGATCGGCGGCTTCGATCATCTGCTTTTCGTGCTCGACCACCAGGACACTGTTGCCATGGTCCCGCAGCTGTTTGAGGATGTCGATCAGCCGTGATTCGTCCCGCGGATGGAGGCCGATCGAAGGCTCGTCTAGAACATAGAGGGTGCCGACGAGCGACGAGGCGAGAGAGGCGGCCAGCTGAATCCGCTGCATCTCTCCGCCACTCAGACTGGAGGTGACCCGGTCAAGCGACAAGTAATCGAGGCCGACCTTGACGAGGAACTCCAGCCGCTGTCGGACTTCCTTCAGCAGCTTTTCCGCCACGGCCTCGTCGGAAGGCGAAAGCCGGAGATTGTTGAAAAACTCGCGGACTTCCGAAATCGGCCGGTTCGTCAGCTCCGTGATCCGCTTGCCTCCGAGATACACGTCGCGCGCCTCCTGGCACAGCCGCTCGCCGCCGCAGTCCGGACAGCGGGCGTACCCGCGGTAACGGCTGATGAAAATCCGGACGTGCATCTTGTACTTTTTCCGTTCGAGGTACCGGAAGAAGCCGCGCACTCCCGGAAAACCGCGCTCGCCTTCCCACACCTTCCGCCGGAAATCTTCCGGCAGCTGCTGGTACGGCACGTCGGTCGGTACTCCCCGGGACTGTGCGTAAGCCAGGAGCTTCCTCTGGAATTTCCTGTATTTCGGCTTAGTGAAAGGATCGATGGGCCCGGCTTCAAGGGTCAGGCGGGGATCCGGAATAACTAGGTCGGGGTCGATGGTGATGGTGTTTCCGAAGCCCTGGCAGGTCGGACAGGCGCCAAACGGGTTGTTGAAGGAAAACAGGCGTGGCTCGGGCGTACGGTAAGGAATGCCGCAATACTGGCACTCGAAACGCTCCGTAAAACGCAGTCTGCGTTCGGACCGCCCCTGTTCAGGATCGGCCAGCAGCACCGCCTCCGCTACGCCGTTTCCTTCCCGGTAACAGGTGTCGAGAGAATCGGCGAGCCGTTCCGCAACACCCTCCTCGATGACCAGACGGTCGACTAGAATCGAAAGCCGGCCCAGCTCGTCGGCAGACGGTGTCCAATCCGCCAGTTGTCGTATCGCGGCGCCTTCGGGGCCGGACAGAACCAGCCGATGGAAGCCCTGCTTAAGCAGGTTTTCCCGGATCTGTTCGAGCGGCATGCGCTGCCCGTCGCCTTCGGCGCGCAGATCCAGCAAGCTGTTGGCAAACGGAAAACAGATGTAGAGACGAGAGCCTTCCGGGAGAGCCTGGAGCTGGTCCACGATCTGATCGACCGTGTCTTTTTGGACGGTTCGACCACATCCCCGGCAGATGATCTTTCCAACCCGCCCGTAGAGAAGCCTCAGGTAGTCGTAGATCTCGGTGGTTGTCCCGCAGGTCGAGCGGGGGTTGCGCGAAGTGTTCTTCTGCCTGATCGCGATGGCCGGACTCAAGCCGGAAATCTCATCGACTTGCGGGCGATTGATACGTTCCAGAAACTGCCGGGCGTAGGCTGAGAGCGACTCGACGTAACGACGTTGGCCCTCTGCGTAAAGGGTGTCGAACGCCAGACTCGATTTGCCCGACCCGCTGACTCCTGTCACGACCGTGAGGCTGTTGAGTGGAATGCTGACATCCACATTCCTCAGGTTGTTCTGGCGGGCGCCCTTTATGTGAATGGAATTGCTCTGAGCTTCTTGATCCGCCATGCTGAAAATAGCGAGTCTACCACAAAAGCCATCGTGCTATATTGGATCTCAATGAAGGTCAAAGAGATCAGGCCCCGCGCGGCGGTTCCAGGGGGGATCATTCGCGTTGAAGTCGAAGGGCTGAGCGGGGTAGCTGACCTGCGTGTTGAAGTCGGCGAAGTCGAAGCCCAGTTCCTGGGCGCCTCTCCCAATGCCCTCACTTTGAAAGTCCCCGAGAGCGCTTCCGGAAATGGACTGGTCGTCTACCAGGGCCAGAACCGCGCTCGCAGTTCAATGAAAGTGGCTCGACTGGTTGCTCAGGAGCTTTACTCGGTTTCGAATCCGGTCGTCGATGACAGGGGCTCAGTCTATTGTGCCTTCAGCGGCCCCAGGGGAGAAAAGGTCCCTTTCTCCGTCTACGTTATTGACCCGGAAGGAAATAAGCAACCGTTCCTGGCCGAGATCGTGAATGCGACCGGCTTGGCGATCGGTCCGGACAGACTGCTCTATATCACCAGCCGCCATACCGGGACCGTTTATCGATCCAGCTTTGACAAACAGCTGGAAAAGTACATCGAGGGGCTCGGCCTGGCCACCGGAATCGCTTTCGACCTGGATGGGAACATGGTTCTCGGGGACCGGGGCGGCACTGTCTACCGTATTTCACCGGACCGCCAGATTTCCGTGCTGTGCGAGCTTGAACCGAGCGTTTCTGCCTACCATCTGGCAACGGCTCCCGACGGCAGTATCTTCATCAGCGGTCCCACTTTGTCGACCCAGGACTCGATTTATCGCGTCTCCCGGGACGGACAGGTGGAGGTCTTCTTCAAGGGGTTGGGAAGGCCCCAGGGCATGGCCTTTGACGCTGACGGCAACCTCCAGGTCGCGGCGTCGTTCCAGGGGAAGAAGGGGATCTACACCTTCAAGGGCAAAAGCCCCGAATGGACCATTTCGGGACCGATGTTAACGGGACTTGCCTACACTCCCGCCAAAGACCGGCTCTACATGGTCGATTCCTCGAATCTTTACGCGCTCGACCTGGCAGGGCCCTCCGCAAGTCTCTGAAACAGATCGCGTGAGAAGCTAAAGCCAGGCGCCCGGCTTTACCGGCGACTTGCAGACTTCATACAAGATCTGCGGTGATCGCAGCACCAGTCTCAGCGCCAATTGCTTATACGTCAGGCGCCCGGCGATCAGGTCGTTCTGGCCTTTTCTGATCACGGCGCTCTGGCACGTCATCGCAAGCATGCGATTAATGAAGGTGTCCCCGGCGAAGCTCTTCCGATAGAAACGGGACTTCCATCGGGCCGCCTGAATCAGCTCGGCGCCGAAGTCTTGTCGCCACTGCGTGGCGTAGCGGCCCGGTCGACTTGACTGAAGACACGAGGCCAGCAGCTCCGCTGAGCGCATGGCGTACGCTATCCCTTCCGCAGTGATGGGATCGGCAAAACCCGCCGCGTCTCCTATGAGCGCCCAGTCTGTGTCTGCTACCTTGAGCCGGTCGAAGGCCTTTTCCGTGAGCGTGGGGACAGGTGCGGCATAACCTTTCAGGTTCGAGAGGTCTTCCAGACCGTGCAGATCTTTCAGGAAGCGGTTGAGCCGGGCGTAAAGCTCGGAAGACGGAAGGGCCTTGTAAGTATTGATGATCCCGACGGAAGCATGATCGACCCGGGGAAAAGACCAGAGGTAGCCGTCCAGGTGCGGATCCATGAACCGGATACGGATCGAGTCCGAAGGGGGCGAACAGGGGACATAGTAACCCACGGTCACTGAAAGATCGGCGGGAGCAAAGGGTTCGGCCAGTCGCTTCCTGACAATACTGGTTGCTCCGTCGGCGCCCACCAGAAAGTCGCAGGTTTCGGTCTGGCCTTCCGAGTCGTGAATCAGCCACTTGTCCGCTTCGCGGGTAAAGCCGGTTACCCTGCGCGGCAGGATCCGGCAGCCCCGTTGCCGGGCCTGTTCGCGAAGGAAGCCGTCCAGCTCGGACCTCGAATAGATCCAGATGGGCTCAGTCAGCCGAAGATGCACGCCCTGGTACCGGCTGGATTCATAGTAGATGTCATAGACCTGGTTCTTCGGAATGGACGCGGTGGGGAAAATAGGGTAGCGCCGTGTGATCTTGGCGGTACAACCGCCGCCACAGGGTTTTTCCCTTGGCGAACAGCCTTCGTACAGGAGACAGTCGATCTTCTGCCGGGCCAGCAGGTAGCAGAGAAGGCTGCCCGCCACACCACCCCCTATGACGCCTACGCGCATGTGCTATTATAGCCGTCTGCCGGAAGCGGCATCCATGAACCAACATGAGCTGACACGAACTAAACGTTTCAGTTCGTTTCAGTTCGGGTTGGTTCGCGGATGCCGCTTCCGGCAGACCTCCTCGGTCATGCAATTCACTTTCACGGTCACGGATACGGACACTGCCACCCGGGCCAGATGCGGAGTCTTGATGACCCCGCACGGCCGCATCGATACGCCTGTCTTCATGCCCGTCGGCACTGCCGGGACAGTCAAAGCCATGCCGCAGGAATGGCTCGAGGCCCTGGGCGCTCAAATCATCTTGAGCAACACGTATCATCTTTACCTGCGGCCGGGTGAGGAAGTGATCAGCCACTTTGGCGGCCTGCACCGCTTCATGGCCTGGAATCGGCCGATTCTGACCGATAGCGGTGGTTACCAGGTTCTCAGCCACGAGGCTTTGAGAAAGATTTCTGAAGAAGGAGTCCATTTCCACTCTCACCTGGACGGAAGCCCTCACTTTTTCTCACCGGAACGGGCTATCGAAATCCAGCAACTGTTGGGTGCCGATATCATCATGGCTTTTGACGACTGCACAGCCTATCCGGCTGCCTTCGAGGAGGCGGCGGAATCGATGCGCCGTTCAATGCGCTGGGCTGAGCGCTGCCGCCGGGTTCACCAGGATGACAGCCAGGTGCTTTTCGGGATCGTGCAGGGAAGCGTGTTTCCCGAGTTGCGCAAGGAAAGCGTCGAGCGGTTGTGCGAGATTGGTTTTTTCGGCCTGGCTCTGGGAGGTCTGAGCGTCGGCGAACCGAAGTTGCTGACATACGAAACGATAGAAAGGGTAAGCGAGTGGATGCCACCTGCGCCCCGGTATGTTATGGGTGTGGGGACTCCGCCCGACCTGGTGGAGTGTGTCAAGCAGGGAATGGACCTGTTCGATTGCGTGCTTCCGACTCGCAATGCCCGCAACGGAACTCTCTACACCTGGAACGGCAAGATCAGCATCAAGAACGCGCGCTACAGGAAAGACGAACAGCCCATCGACCCGAATTGCGCCTGTCTCGTTTGTAGGCGCTATTCAAGGGGCTATCTCAGGCACCTTTACGTGGCGAATGAGATGGTTGGGAGCATGTTCAACACGTACCATAACCTTCATTTTTACCTTGACCTGATGGCGAAAGTCCGAGAGAGTATCCGCCTTAATTCGTTCCTCGACTGGGAGCGGAAGTTCAGGGACCAATATGTCGTATCCGAATGAAATTTGGTATACTTCGCACTTTGTTTCTCTGTGGGAAATCTGAAATAGTGGCCCTATGATTCAACCTCTTCTGGCGCAGCAAAGTCCTTCGGCTGGGATTCTCAGCCTGATGCCGATCCTCCTGATCTTCGTGATCTTTTACCTGCTCATTTATCGCCCGATGCGCAAACGGCAAAGACTGCAGGAAGAGATGATAACGAAGCTGAAAAACGGGGATAAGGTGATTACGAACGGGGGCATCTACGGCACGGTCGCGGGGCTTAAAGAGCATACCCTGCTTCTAAAGGTATCAGACAATGTGAAGATCGAGGTCGCGAAAAATGCCATTGCCTCCTTGCAGCCCGTGTCGAAGGAGTCCTCCGCCAAGTAGTCGGCAACGCCCCCAAAAAAGAGCGATTTGGTGATGAAGAAGAATCTGAAATATCGGTTACTCGTAATCCTGGCGATCGTCGGTGTGTCCATTTACCTCTTTGTGCCTCCTTCCCAGAAGGTCAATCTGGGTCTGGACTTGAGGGGTGGGATTCACCTGGTTCTCCAGGTCATGGTTCGTGACGCAATGCTGGCAGAGGCGGAGCAGGTTCGGGATCGAATTGACGGCCAGTTGCGCGAGAAAGAGGTCGCGTTCAGCGAAAGCCGGACAGTTGACAAGCCGGAATCCCCGGAGATCGAGATTTTGGGTGTACCCCCCGATGCCCAGCCGATGGTTGAGCAGCAACTGCGAGACTATTCATCAAGCTGGACCTACCAGACGCGCTACGGTAACAACCAGGTCGATTATGTTCTGCAGATGGTTCCGGCCGTATACAAGGGTCTGGCCAGGCAGACCGTGGCGCAGGCCCGAGAGACGATCAGAAACCGTATTGACCAGTACGGCGTGGCTGAGCCGTCGATCACCGTTTACGGCAGCGGCGATGTGCCCGACCAGATCATCGTGGAGCTGCCGGGCGTTGATGATCCGAACCGGGTCATCAACCTGATCAAGAGCACAGCGCGCCTGGAGCTGAAGCTGGTCCATCCGGAAAAAAGCTCTCCATTCCCCAGCCGTGAAGCGGCCATACAGGCCTTCGGCGGAACACTCCCGCACGGCTACGAGGTCCTCCCGTATCGAGACGTCAACGAAACAGGCGGCCAGGCGGCCTACATGGTCGTCCGAAAAGCCCCGTCTGTGACCGGGCGTCACCTGAAAAATGCCCGCCGCAGCCAGGATTCGTTTACCGGCCGGGCGGAAGTGTCCTTTTTCTTGAATACGGAAGGCGTGGAGCTGTTCACGCGAACGACCGAGCAGAACGTCGGCAATCGTCTGGCGATCGTGCTTGACGATGAGATCCGGTCGGCGCCTGTCATCGAATCGAGAATCGACTCCGACTCCGCCCGCATCACCGGGAGTTTCACTTCCGAACAGGCCGAGGACCTGGCCCTGGTCCTGCGTTCCGGTGCCCTGCCCGCCCGAATATCGATCCTGGAAAACCGGATTGTCGGGCCTTCGTTGGGAATGGATTCCATCCGCAGCGGCGTTATGGCTTCTCTTGTAGGGATGGCTCTTGTCCTGCTGGGGATGGTTATTGTGTACCGGTTATCCGGGATCAACGCCATCCTCTGCCTGGTGATCAACCTGGTGATCCTGCTCGGTGTTCTCGGTTATTTCAGGGCCACCCTGACGCTGCCCGGCATTGCCGGGATCATTCTGACGATCGGTATGGCTGTTGACGCGAACATACTGATTTTCGAAAGGATCAAGGAAGAGCTCCGTCTGGGCAAGACCATCCGAAGCGCCGTTGAGGCCGGTTTCACAAGGGTCTTTACGACCATCCTCGATACCAATATCACGACACTGATCGCGGCTTTGTTCTTGTTCCAGTTCGGCACTGGTCCAATCCGAGGATTCGCCATAACCCTCGCCGTCGGTCTGATCGCAAACGTATTCGCCGCCACCTTCGTTTCGCGAGCGATGTTTGACTGGTTTCTGCAAAAAAGAGAAGTGGCAAAACTTTCAATTTAGCTGGAACAAATCCCCGCCGCCGGTTACTAAACAACTGGATTCGGCGGAACCCATCAGGACTTACTATGGAGATATTTGCGAATCCTAAAATTGACTGGCTTGGGAAGAAGTGGATTTTCTTGGGCATATCGGCGTTTCTTGCCTTGGCCGGACTGGTGTCGATCTTGACCAAAGGGCTGAACCTCGGCATCGATTTTACGGGCGGGACGCTGGTGTATGTGAAATTCACCGAGCAGCCGAGGCTCGATCAGATTCGAAGCGCGCTGGGACAGGCCGGCATCAAAGCCGAGGAGGTGACGCTGTTCGGTGCTCCCAGCGAGAACCAGGTTCAGATCAGAATGAGCCGGATTGCTACCGAGGCGACTCAGGATTTGAGCCTCGAGAGCAACAAGGTTTTCGAGGCGTTGAGGAATCGGTTTGATCAGGGTCGGATCTCCGGAGACAAGGTCGATCTGAACAACATCTCTCGTTCCGCCCTGGCCGCTCAGTTGCAGCAGATGGATCCGGAAGGGCTGCGGCAAAAGTCCTCGGTCTCGGATTTCTCGCGGCACTACACGGAGCTTGCCGACCGGATCATCGATTACCGGACCGAGCAGGGAGGTGTGATTCGAAGGCTCCCGGAGCTGTCCGGGTCAGGCGTGCCGGCATCGGTGGTGAAGACACTGGAAGAGAAGTCTTATCTGGGAAGCTTCACGATTGTCAGCGTGGAGAGCGTGGGTCCGAAAGTCGGAAGCGAGCTGCAGACCCGCGCCCGCAACGCCATTCTCGCCTCTCTGGGGGGAATGCTGATTTACATCGCCTTTCGTTTCAGACCCATTTACGGGGTCGCCGGCGTCATCGCCCTGTTTCACGATGTCTTCATAACGGTGGGCCTTTTCTCCATTACAGGCAAGGAGATAAGCCTGAATGTGATAGCGGCCCTGCTGACGCTCGTCGGCTACTCGATAAACGATACTATTGTTATATTTGACCGGGTGAGGGAGAATCTGAAGTTGGTACGGCGAGCAGATCTTGCTACCATTATCAACCTCAGCGTCAACCAGACACTGAATCGAACGATCCTGACCTCAGGGATGACTTTCCTGGCGGTCATGGCGCTTTATTTGTTCGGGGGCGAGGTTCTGGACGGGTTCTCATTCGCTCTGGTCGTCGGCATCATAATCGGTTGCTATTCGACTCTAGCCATTGCCAGCCCGGTGGTCTTGTGGTGGCAGACTTACCAGGACCGGAGAAACAAGGCTGCGAAGGCGGCGACGGTCTAGGCTCGATAGAAAGGAAGAGGGAAGATGTTTGACCATTTGATCGAATCTGCGCAACACAAGCAGGGGCGGTCAAAAAGCACGTTTCTAGTCTCCCTTCTGGTACACGCGGTAGCCATTTCGATCCTGATCCTGATCCCCCTGATCTACTACCAAGGTCTACCTGAACAGGAGCTGCTAACGTTCTTAGCCCCGCCCCCGCCGCCTCCTCCACCGCCGCCACCGCCCCCGCCGCCGTCACCGGCTCAAATGAAACCGGCCGAGGTGCGGGTGGTCAAGCTGGATGCGTCGAAGTTCCAGATGCCAACCGAGATTCCCAAGGAGATTCCGCCACCGATGGACGACATTCCGGAATACTCCAGCGTTGCTGGAGGTATTACGGGTGGAGTTCCGGGCGGAGTGCCCGGAGGCGTGGTAGGCGGAGTTCCGGGTGGTGTCGTCGGTGGTGTCCTGGGCGGCGTGCCGAAAGCGGCCGCACCACCACCGCCTCCTCCGTCACGGCGCAAGGAGCCGGTCAAGGTAGGCGGCAACGTCCAGGCTTCCAAGCTGATCCATCGTGTCGAACCGGACTACCCAGAATTGGCCAAGCGCGCCCGTGTCCAAGGAATGGTCCTCCTGAAGGTCACCGTGGACGAGCAGGGTAACGTGGCTGAAATTGAGCTGGTCCGCGGCCATCCGTTGCTGACTCAGGCCGCCATCGACGCGGTGAAACAGTGGAAGTATTCGCCGACCATTCTCAACAATGAGCCCGTGCCGGTCATCGCGACGGTCACGGTGAATTTTGTGCTTAGGTAAGTTATTTGAAAACCAGAGGCGGGTACCGCGGTTGTACTAGCCCGTCGCCTGTTGACGGGTCGTTTCGCTGGTGGTTTGGCAGCAACCCGGAGTTTGGGGAGCGCATCGAGACCGGCCGCGGGCCCAAAAGAGCTTTCTTTTCCTTTTTGGGGAGGTAACAAGCTATGGGCGTAGGTTTTATGGAGTTGTGGGATAACATGGGGTATCTGGCAAAGGGCGTGGTCGTTCTTCTCGCCATTATGTCAGTCTGGTCCATCGGTGTCATGTTTGAGCGTTACATGACCTATCGTGCTGCGCGCAAGCAGTCACGCGATTTTGCTCCGGCGGTCGCGGAAGCGTTGCGGACCGGTAACATTCGAGATGCCATTGAGCTGGCCGAGCAGAACAAGAAGAGCCACCTGGCGAAAGTTGTCGCTGCCGGTCTGCAGGAATTCCAGGCGCACCAAGGGTCACGGGACATTCCCGGCGAGACCATCGAAGCCTCCCGTCGGGCGCTGCAACGTGCGACCGCGATCGGTATCGAGGAGTTCAAGCGCGGTCTCGGCGGCCTGGCGACCATCGGCAGTACCGCACCCTTCGTCGGGCTGTTCGGCACCACCGTCGGTATCATCAACGCGTTCGCGGGCATGAGTTCCGGTGAGGATACCGGTATCGCGGCTGTCGCCGGCGGTATTTCGGAAGCTCTCGTCACCACCGCTTTCGGTCTGTTCGTGGCCGTCCCGGCCGTCTGGATGTACAACTACTTCACGGGCAAGATCGAATCCTTCATCGTCGAAATGGACAACTCCTCTTCTGAGCTGATCGACTACTTCTTGAAGCGAAGAAGTGAAGGTAAGTAGGAAAAGAACAGAACAGAGGTGTAACCATGTCAATGACTACAGGTGGTAGCAATGGAGGCATCACCTCCGACATCAATGTCACGCCCATGGCCGACATTATGTTGGTGCTGCTGATCATCTTCATGATCACGACTCCCTTGCTGCAGAGCGGAATAGCGGTCAACAAGGCTAAGGCCCGCAACGCGGTCGAAGCGCCTGATGTCGAATCAGAAGATGCGACAACAATTACCATCACCCGGGACAAAGTCATCTACGTGAACGCCGATATGATCGCTCTCGACAAGGTGACTGAGAAGGTCCAGGAGCGAGTGGCCGTTGCTCCGGAGCTCCCGCTCTTCGTCAAAAGCGACGTGGCCACCCCGTACGGCGCGGTGGTGGACGTGATTAACCGCGCTCGCGACGCAGGGGTGGAGAAGATCGGACTGATGGTCGATCGCGAACGGGAAGGGAGGGTGCAATAATGGGAATGTCTACAGGCGGCGGCAACAGCCGAAGCAAAGCCAAGTCGGACATTAACATCACTCCCTACATCGATATCCTACTGGTTCTGCTGATTATCTTCATGGTTATCCAGCCGAAGACCCAGTACGATCTCGAAGCGCGCGTGCCCCAGAAGCCGCCGGAAGAAGTCGAGCAGAACGTTGTCATCAAATCCGATGCCATCGTCGTCTCGCTCGACAGGACAGGCATGCTGCGCATCAACACGGACCCTGTCACACTCGATCAGCTGGGGGCCCGACTCTTCGACATCTACAGCGCCCGGGCGAACAAGAATATGTTCATCCAGGGTGATCCGGACCTGGCGTTCGGTGATATCGTCAGAATCATCGATATCGCCAAAGGAGCGGGGGTCGGAGATATCGGACTGATGGCGACGGGGAGCGGCGGTTAAGGAGGCGAAGTCGTAAATGAGACGAAATCTCAGTGTCTTGGTGGCGCTGGTTCTGGTTGCCGTATTGGTGTCGGGCTGCACTTTCTACAATAAGCTGAAAGCCCGGGATAACCTGAACAAGGGTGTTACCGCGTACTCAAACAAGGACTATGCCAAGGCAGAAGCGTTTTTCAAGGAAGCTATCAAGTACGATCCCGAGCTTCTGCATGCCTGGCTGTATCTTGCCACCACGTACCGGGTTCAGGTGCCACCTATTAAGACCGACGACGGAGTGGCCATGGCCCACAAGGCCATCGCCGCCTTCGAAGATGTCTTAAAGGTGGATCCCAAAAACGAAAACGCGATGGCCAGTATCGCCGGCCTTTACGTCTCGCCCTTGGAGGACCGCGACAAAGCGAGGGAATGGCAACGGAAACGCATGGAGTTGGATCCCGACAATCCTGAGCCCCTTTACTACAGCGCGACCCTTGACTGGCAGGAAGTGTACGAAAAGACCGGGCAGACGGGTGAAGGAGTGGAAAGCCTGAGCGAGGACGAGAAGACTCAGCTGAATGCAAAAGTAGACGACGGTGTCAACCTGCTGAATCAGGCACTTAAGATGAAGCCCGATTACACCGACGCTATGCAGTATCTGAACCTTCTCTATCGCGAAAAGGCCAAACTCACTTCCAATGCCGATGAAAAGAAGAAATGGCTGCGCGAGGCGGACAGCCTGGCCCTGAACGCCATTGCGGTCAAGAGGAAGCAGGAGGAAGAGGCCGAGAGGCAGCGCAAGATGCTTAAGGCTTCGACAACCAGCAGCAAATGATCAGCTCGGCCTGATCAATTTTCCCGGACGTAACCAAAGGCGGCGCCAGGCGCCGCCTTTTTTTGTTGGCGATGGAGCAGAGACCTGCCGACTCACGGAAAAAGGCAAGCGGGTTGCCGCCGCGCCAGAGGGCATACTACCTGCGTTTGCAGGCAAGTCCCTCTTACGAAAGTCGTTGAAATCCCGCTTTTCTGGGATTAATCTTACAGCCGTAGGCGCGGCCCGCGCGGCGCCTGCGTTACGCAGTGTTCGTTCATGTCTGGCTTAGCAGGGTCGATCAGTTCGGTGGAACTGGTGCAGGCAAGCGGTTACCCCTAACGGTGCGGCGGTATGAGTGACGACCCGGTCAATATTCTCCTGGTTGACGACCTCCAGACGAACTTAACCGCGCTCGAAGCTGTTCTTCAACCCTCAGGAGAGAACCTCCTCTTCGCCCGGTCGGGTAAAGAAGCCCTCGAATTGGCCGCCAGGCACGATCTGGCGGTGGCTGTTCTTGACCTCCATATGCCGGAGATGGATGGGTTTGAAACCGCCGCCCGGCTCCGTGCCCTGGAAACCGGCCGCCAGACGCCGATCATCTTCGTAACCGCCAGCTATGTCGAAGAGATCAATGTGGCGCGTGCCTACGCGCTCGGCGCCGTCGACTACCTGATCAAACCGTTTTCGCCCGAGGTTCTGCTCGCAAAGGTCTCTGCTTACGTGCAGCTGTACCGTCGCACCTGTCAAGATCAAATCCGTCTGGAGAAATCCTACCAGGACTTGCGAAGCCAGCTTCCCGGAGTTGTCTCGGAGAGCCTCGAGGGCAAGGACCACCCGGCGATTCTCGTGGTCAATGATAATCCCGCTCAACTCGAGGCCTTTCGCTCGGCCCTGGCAGACCTGGACGCCGAAATCCTGTGTGCCGGATCCGGGCGCGAAGCGCTGTCGCTGCTGCTCAAACGCGCTGTCGCGCTGATTCTCCTCGACATCCACATGCCGGACATTAACGGGTTCGAGATTGCGGCTTTGGTGCGAGACAACAAGAGGTTCCAACAAACTCCATTTTGAGCGTTACAAGGCAAAGATCCGCCTGGTTCTCACTGATTTGATGATGCCGGGAATGGACGGGCTGACGATCATCCGGGCCATGCGCCGGGCCAGCCCGAATTTGAAAATCATCGCCGCTACCGGCCTGATCGACGATGCGCGCGCCAAGACTGCTTTGGATCTCGGTGTGCAGAAAGTCCTCAGCAAGCCTTATTCGCCTTTGGGTCTGCTCAACGCTGTCCGCGAGACCCTGGGCTCGTGAAGGGAATCAACAAGAACAACCACACGAGGGCTGTCTCACGCCTTTCGACTTAAGGACATTTGCACGCTTGTATTTTTGCCAAAGTCCGATGCTGGGGCTCTTTTTGTGTGCGTCATCACCTTTTTTCGCCATTCGTGAACCTGTTTTCTCCACTTTTTAAGGACTTGATTCTTAGAAATCCCTCACTTCCGCTAAGGCCCGGAAGGGCCCGCATGCCCGTCGGGAGAAGCTAACCGACAAGCGCCCTGCGCGACACGGCGACGCCCGTCAAATCCAGCAAGAGAGCGGCACCCGGCCTCCGCCCGGTTCTTATCGGCTCCTTCGATCCGTCTTCCGGACCGGAACACTCTCTCTTTGACGCCATCCCGGAGTGCGCGTGAAGTGGATGATTCCGGGTCAGGCATGGTTCATGCATTGAGGCAGGATGCGGGAGCAATCGCGTGCTCCCCACACTGCGAGATGACACGGCGAGAAAAGGAGGGAAGAACGTGAGGAAGCAGGCTATTGTGAACCACGAAATCATTCAGCCGGGAAACCCGAGAGAGCGCTGGAACAGACTGTCCTACATAGCTGTCGGGCGCCGGCGGCGTTGGAAGTCTTTTGTCAAGGTGGCCCAGGAAGAATTCGAGCGTGCCAGCACGTACGGCGACTCGCTCTCGCTGGCTCTGGTGCGACTCGATTGTTTCCCCGAGATCGTTCGACGCCTGGGACCAGACGGGACGACTCACGTGCTGCGCGGGCTCGCATCGACTCTGTTGGCGGCCCTGAGAAGAAGCGACGTCTTCGACTGGGTGGGAGACGGTTACTTTGCAATTCTGTTCGTAACAACTCGCCTACCCAATGCCGTGAAGGTCTGCGAGCGAATCGGCCAGAAGCCGGCATCCCTCTCGGTGATCGCCGGCGATACCCGTTTTCACCTGACGGTCAGCTTCGGTCTGACAGCGATCAGCAGGGAGGATTGGGGGGTCAATTGCCTGGTACGGCGTGCGGCCAAGGCACTGCGCATGGCCAAGAGGGCCGGGGGGAACCGGGTGTGTTCGTGTGAAGGAGCACTGTCCAGACCGTAGCAGACAGGTAGCAGACGGCCGGCGAGGAATTGATTCAGAGTTTCTGGACAATTGCTGTACATCACAACGAAGCGGCAGTATCATCTGCTTCGATAGGCGGGGTTAGATGGTTGTGAAGGTTCGCGAGGATAGGAAGAGGTCTGCCTGCAGCTCGGCAGTATCAAGGCGCACAGCGCTGCTGTTCCTGGTGTTGGCATTTGCGGCAGGGGAGGACTCGACTGCCGAGCGTCGTCTACCGCTGCTCACAAACGTTTCCTACGCCCGCAGTCTCTCGCCCGAACGGGCTGAGACCCCGACTTTTCCGGCCGATCTGATGCCAGGAAGCCGAATCCAGGTGGAGGGAAAGAGTGCTCCAGGGAATTTCCTCCCTGTTATTGAGGCGGCCGTCACTCGGGTGATCGGACAGGGGAGCCAGGGGGACGTGGTTGTTTTCCAGACTCCCCCCTGGTTGACACGCCGGCTCATTCTCTCGGCAAGCGGCGGGCTGGGAGGTCTCGCGTTGGCGGCCTGGGTCTGGGTCCTGGTGCTGCGCCGCAGGGTAAGGACGCAGACCGCGCAGATCCGTCAAGAGCTGGAACGGGAAGCAGAGCTGGAGGCCAGGTACAAGCGGGTGTTTGAAAGCGCCAATGATCTCATCCAGATTGTCGGCCTCGATGGCCGCATCCTCTATGTTAATCCGGCCTGGCACAGGGTCCTTGGCTACTCGCCGGATGAAATCAGCCGCCTGTCGCTGTTCGACATCATCCACCCCGATGCCCGGGATCACTGCCAGCCCGTTTTTGCGGCCTTGACTGCTGGTCAAGAGGTCGATTCGATCCAAACTATGTTCCAGGCCAAGGATGGCAGGCGGGTGCACGTGGAGGGACACTGCGCTGCCGAGATAGTCGACGGACGGATTGAGGCGATCCACGGGATTTTCTTCGACATCACCGAGCGCACAAGCCTGGAAGCTCATCTCCGGCACGCCCACAGGATGGAATCGATCGGGCAGCTGGCGGCGGGAGTGGCCCACGATTTCAACAACATTTTGACTATCATCGGGTTTAACTGCAGTCTGGTCCGCCAGACCCGCGGTCTGGGGAGGGAGGCGGCCAGATGCCTGGACGAAGCGATCCGAGCGACCGAGCGGGCTTCCAACCTAACCCGGCAACTGCTCCTCTTCAGCCGCAGACAGGCGATTCAACGTCGCGTGCTGGATCTTAGCGCGGTGATAACGGAAACGGCCGGCATGCTGCGTCGGTCATTAGGAGAACACATCGATCTACGGCTCGAGTGTGCGCCTGATCTTCCGGCTGTCGAAGGCGATCCCGCCATGCTTGAGCAAGTTCTGGTCAACCTGGCGGCTAACTCGCGGGACGCGATGCCCAGTGGCGGCCGGTTATCGTTGAGGACGTGGGTCGAGACGCTGGGGCCGCGCAACTTGAGAGGCAATCCCGAGGCGCGAGAAGGACGCTTCGTCTGCTTGTCTGTAAGCGACACCGGCTGCGGGATGGACACAAAGACGCTGAGCCGTGCCTTTGATCCCTTCTTTACAACCAAAGAGATCGGCAAAGGAACCGGACTGGGCCTGAGCACGGTTTACGGGATAGTCAAGCAACATCAAGGCTGGATCGAGGCGCGAAGCGAAGTGGGAAAAGGAACCGAGTTCGAGATTTACTTCCCGGCGGTCACCACCCGTCCTCCGGCTCCTCCGGTGCAGCCGCAGTTGCCGGGAAAACCGGATGGCCAGGGGACGGTCCTGCTCGTGGAAGACGAAGCGCCGCTGCGGCTGGTTGTCGGAGCTGTATTGAAAAAGGGCGGATACCGAGTGTTGCCGGCTTCCGACGCAACCGAGGCGCTCGCACTGTGGCGAGAACAAAGAGACCAGATCGACTTGCTGTTGACGGACATGATGATGCCGGGCGGGATGTCCGGCGGACAACTGGCTGAGCTGCTCCGCCGGGAAAAACCCAGCTTGAAGGTCATATACACCAGCGGATACAACGAGGACACCTTGAGAGCTGAACGCAGCCTCCTTCCGGACGCCAGGTTTATCAAGAAGCCATGTCCGCCTGCCGCTCTTATTCAAGCCATCCGCGAGAGCCTGGAGGGGACCCCGATGGCTCCGGAGGCGCCCGACGACGCTGCAAGTGACCTGAACGCCTGTGCGGCCACCGGATAAACGCCTCAGCTCCGTCAAGTTCAAGTACCAGCTCCAGGCTACGACAAGGGTCGAGTTGACGCCGGGACCCGGCAGGTTCCGCACTACCCCGATATTCCGCCTGGGACCTGCCGAAAGTTGACAAACAAGTGAACATTTGCAGACCCTTCGCGGCCGACTTGTAACCCCTCAGTTTTTTGTTCGGAGTGTGGCAGCAACGAGAGAGAGGCCGGTGCTTTACCAAGCCTCGAAGGCGATGGCGCACTGCTCCGGAAAACAC
>JBHGBF010000110.1:0-16861 GCA_041946865.1 Acidobacteriota bacterium
AGCACCGGCCTCTCTCCTCGTTGCTGCCACACTCCGAACAAAAAACTGAGGGATTACCCCCTGCTGGTGTTTGGCCTTGCCAAGCCGGCACTCGCTAAGAGACACTGATTTCTGCTCTGATTCGGATGCCATCAGCAGGAGGAACTATGCGACTGGCCCCTCTCGACTGGATCATAATTGCTCTCTCCATCGGCATTTGTTTTGCCCCAGCTCTGTTCGTAGCAAAGAGATCGGGAAAGAACACGGCTGAGTTTTTCGCCTCGGGACGTGCCGTCCCCTGGTGGCTGGCCGGCTTGTCCATGGTGGCGACGACCTTCAGCAGTGATACGCCGAACCTCGTAACCAACTTCGTTCGCACCCAGGGGGTGGCGGGAAACTGGCAGTGGTGGGCTTTCGTACTCACAGGGATGGCGACGGTGTTCTTTTACGCGCGGCTCTGGAGGCGATCGGGGGTGCTGACCGACCTGGAGCTGTACGAGCTGCGATATTCCGGCAAGGCGGCCTCGGTGGTGCGCGGATTCCGAGCGGTGTACCTCGGATTGTTCTTCAACTGCATGATCATGGCGACGGTCAATCTGGCTGCCGTCAAGATCGCGGGTGTCCTGTTCGGGCTCGATCGCTGGCAGACCCTCCTTGCCGTCGGGATTCTGAACGTCGTCTTTGCCGCACACTCCGGTCTGTGGGGCGTCCTGGTCATCGACATGATCCAGTTCTTTATCAAGATGTCGGCGGTGATCGCGGCGGCTTATTTCGCCCTCAAGTTGCCCCAGGTGGGCGGTCTTGGCGGAATGATCGAGAAGGTGTCGGCGCTGCGTGGTCCAGGCGGCGTGGACTACCTGGGGATGCTGCCCAACTTTTCGACCAATATGGAGCTGGCGGTGGCGGTCTTCATCATGCCGATAGCCGTCCAGTGGTGGGCTGTCTGGTACCCGGGCGCAGAGCCGGGCGGGGGCAGCTATATCGCCCAGCGGATGCTAGCCTCCAAGAGCGAGAAAGACTCCTTGGGCGCGGTGCTGTTTTTCAATGTCGCTCACTATGTCCTGCGGCCTTGGCCCTGGATTCTGGTCGGCCTGACTTCTTTGATCGTCTATCCGCAGCTGTCCGACATCCAGCAGGCTTTTCCGCATCTCAACCCGGCGCTGATCGGCCACGACACCGCCTTTCCGGCCATGCTGACGTTCCTCCCGGTGGGGTGGATGGGGCTGATGGTCGGTGGGCTGATCGCGGCCAATTCGTCCACGATTCTCACGCATCTGAACTGGGGCGCATCCTACGTCGTTCACGATTTCTACCGGCGCTTCATCCGCACGGACGCTACCGAAAAACACTACGTCACCGCCGGCCGACTGGTCACGATCGGTCTCTTTATCCTCTCGTCTTCTTTGGTCTTCGTGCTGGAGACGGCGCAAAGCGCCTTTAACCTGATTCTCCAGGTGGGTGCCGGAACCGGCTTGCTCTACCTGATCCGGTGGTTCTGGTGGAGGGTGAACGCCTGGTGCGAGGTGGTCGCGATGGTCAGTTCCTTTGCGATCTCCGTCTTCTGGTTCGTAGCGGTTCGCAACGGCATGGAAATCAACACGCACACCCAGCTGCTCCTGACCGTGATATTCACCACCATCTGCTGGGTCCTGACCGCTTTCGTCACGCCGGAAACGGATCGGGCCACGCTGATCAACTTCTACCAGAAGGTCCGGCCATTCGGCCCGGGGTGGGCGAAAGTCCGCGAAGAAGCCGGGGTCAACGCGCAGGAGGCGGCGAAAGGCCAGAACATCACGCTCTCCTTGATCGGGTGGCTGGCCGGGTGCTCGATGGTCTGGTCCTCCTTGTTCACTGTCGGCAACTTCCTGTACGGTCGCCTGGCTTACACAATCGTCCTGGCGATCGTTTTTGTTGTCAGCGGATCGATCGTCATCTGGGTTATCAACCGACTCTGGAAGCGCCAGGACGAGCGCGACCTGGCGGAAGCGGAAGCGGCAGCGAGCCAGCGCTAATTGCGCCATTGAGGAGCCGTAAACCCAGGTTCGGCTTCGAAGGAATCCAATGAGGGAAAACCCAGAGGCACGCCGGCGGCGTGCCTCTGCGCCAGAGAAAGAGGTGGGTCTTAGAAGGCTACGCGCAGGCCGAACCGGAAGACCCGCTGGTCGATCCCTTCCCGGCCGGTGTTGCGGGTGCTGGTGATCTCGGTGTACCCGTTCAGGGCCCTGATAGTCCCGTCCTGATTAAGGGTCATCGATGAGACGTTCGCACCCGGATTGCCCAGGTGCGGGGTGTTGGTGAAGTTGAAGCCCTCAGCCCGGAACTGCAAATTGACCTGTTCGGTGATCTTGAAGTTGCGGAACAGGCCGACGTCGAGGTTGAACTGCTTGGGACCGAGCAGGCTGTTGAACCCGGAGTTGCCGAACCGCGCCTCGGTGATCGGCGCAAAGGCGAACGGGTCAAACCATGACGCGCCGCGGCCGACGCCCTTGAGCTTGGTGACTTCCGGCTTCACTCGGTCGGCAACCTGCTGGCTGCCCGGCAGGTTAAGCGAGGTTCCGGAAGCGGTCACCGTAAACGGTGTGCCGGACTGGGCGTACATGACTCCGTTCAGTTGCCATCCGCCCAGGATCTTGCCGGCCCATCCCTCGGACAGAAGCTGTTTGCCCGGTCCAAAAGGCAGCTCGTAGATGGTCGCCAGGTTGAACCGGTGCGGGATGTGGATGTCGGCCAGGGACCAATTCAGATTGTAGTAGGCGAAGGCCTTTATTCTCGGCTCGTTGTCGCTCGCGTTAAGGCCGGCAATCCCCATGGTCTTAGACCAGGTGTAGTTGCCGTTGACCGCAAAACCGTTGGTGAAGCGCCGCTCCACGCGGACCTGCATGGCGTCATACCGGGAATGGCCTATGGGCGTAAACATCGCGGTACGGGCGGTGCGGCCGAAGGTCGCGAAGTAGGGCTGTCCAGCTGACCCGGCGCCGATCACCTGGCCGGCGTTCAAGTCTCGGTACCCCAGCTGCCGGATCGACCGCGTGGCAATGTAGCCCACTTCTCCCACGAGATCGCCTGGCAGCCTTTTTTGCACGGTCAGGTTCCAGGATTGGATGTAGCCGCGGTCCAGGGTCTCCCCCACGCTGTTCACGGCTATTCGAGGAGGAACATCCAGGATTCCCCGGCTCAGGTCCGGGGCCACGAGCTCGGGGACGCCGGCCGCGAGGCTGCCGGCAGGAGTGAACGAGTTGGGGCCGTCCACGTTCAGGGGCAGGAGCATCGGATAGTTGGTGCGGTGCGGTCTTGCCAGGCTGAACGGGTCATTGGTAATGCCGTACCCGGCCCGGATGACGAAATCCTGCCTGATCCGGTAGGCCAGGCCGACACGGGGAGCGAACAGGCCCTTGCTCAGCTCGACGTTGCAGTCCGTGCGGATGACGCCTGCCCCGCACACCAACATCTTGTTCGTCGGGAAGTGGTAGCGCTCTACGCCGCGGTCAGCACGGGTGGGCATCGGGAAGTACTCCCAGCGGGTGCCGATGCTGAAGGTCAGGTCGGGAAGGACCTGCCACTGGTCGCGCACGTAGAGGCTGTAGAAGTTCATCCGGGTGGTGTACTCCTCAGGAACCTGGAGGATCCTCCCCAGCTGCTGCGGCATGCCGAGCACGAAGGCCGCGACTGCGTTGTAGTCGTTCGAGCTGGGCCCGCCTCTGATCGAGGTTACGCCGCCGCGGAAGCGGAAGCCGCCTTGCGCGGGGAAGTTGGCGCCCGGGAACTCCGGCTGCGTCTGGTTCATGTGCTGCTTGGCCAGCTCACCGCCGAAGCGCAAATTGTGCTGGCCACGGGTCCAGTTGCCATTGCCGGCCCACTGGAACTGAGGGTCACGCCGATAGTACGGCATGAAGTTGTTCGGGATCCCGATGTCGTCAAAACCGTCGATCTGAAACCGCGGCCAGCCGCCTTCAAATCGCCGGGTCCCGTTGGTCCCGGGAATCCCCAGGAAATCGAGCCCGACCTTCTCGTCCAGGCGAGCCTGCTCGGACGCCGTGTCCTTTCGCGTGTAACCGAAGTTCCCGTCGACGACTAGCGCGGGATTGAACACGTAGGTCGCTGCGATGGTCGTCCCGTACGTGCCCCCGTTCGACGACTTGGAGTTTCCGCCGGCCAGCGCCGGACCTATCAGGGTCTCCCCGAAAACAGTAGGCGCGAGCATCTCGAAGCGCAGGATACTGAACCGGCCGTACATGCTCAGCTTGTCGGTGACGTGCCAGTCGACCTTGCTGTCCATCACGCTGCGGTCGAACTCGTACGTCCCTCCCACGTAGTAATTGTCGGTCAGAACGGTATCGAAGGTGGGGGCGGGCATCAGATCGAAGATCTTCCTGGCGATCGGATCGATTCGCCCGGCCGGAATGATGTTCCCCGGGAAAGCCGTTCGCCCGCTGCCATCCGGATTCCCGGTAAGCGGATCGTAGATCGGCCGGTCCGATGCCGAAAAATCTCCGTTCCGCATGGCCATCGTCGGGATCTTGCGCAGGTCGGCGGTAAAACTCCGCTCCGGAGTCGCTTCGTAGCTGGCAAAGAAGAAGAGCTTATCCCTGACAATCGGCCCGCCCACGGTCCCGCCGTACTGATTCGAGATGTACTTGGGCTTGCGTTCTCCCTGAGGCAGGAAAAACGGCTTGGCCATCAGGGCGTTGTTGGCGTTGTACCAGAATCCGGAGCCGTGATAATCGTTCGTTCCGCTCTTGATCTGAACGTTAATGGCCGCACCGCCGGCCAGCCCTTGCTCGGCATCAAAGCTGTTGGTCACCACGTTGACCGTCTCAATGGCCTCCAGCGACGGGATGTAAACGGTGATGTGCGGCAGCCAGATGTCGAACTGGCTCGCGCCGTCAATCCGGATATCGTTCGAGCTCGAGCTTGTACCGTTGACATTGAACTGCAGCGCCCGGGAAGGGTTCGTCGGGACTGAGTGCGCGTTGACTGGCGTGCTGAAACCCGGCAGAGTTCCGAATAGCGTCTGGTAGTTGCGCCCGATAGGGACCGGCAAGTCCTCCAGTTCTTTAGAAGGCAGCTCTGCCCGCACCTCGGCACGGTCGGTTTGCAGCAGAGTTGACGCGGATGTGACCGTCAGAGTCTCGCTGACTCCGCCGACCTGCAACGACACGTCAACTCGGCTCACAGAGTTTAAATTCACCTGAACTCCTTTTTCCTCAAAGTCCCTGAAACCAGACATGCTGACTTTGAGGTTCCACAAGCCGGTCTGGACGGTCGGGAAATCGTAACGTCCGGAGTCGTCCGTAACAGCTGTTCGGACCCTTCCGGTCTCAGTCTGCGTGATTGTGACCTCGGCCCCGGGAACGGCAGCCCCGGTCTGGTCCTTAACGTTTCCGGTAATGGAGCCGTACAGGACCTGTGCTTTCACGGTATTTGACGAGGCGGCGAGAATGACTGCGGCCAGCAGGACCGCAGTGACACACCAGCGCCTGGCGAAGCTGACTCGGTGTTCTTGCACCATGCGCCACTCCTTTCTGTCAGCAGAGACTTGTTAAGGGGTCGGTGGATTTGTCAGAGAGGTCAAGTGCGTGCGCTCAAAGAAGACACAAAGAGAGCGCCCCGCGCATTTGCCCGTAAATCCCCCACCTGAAGGCCTGGGATGCCAAGTCGAGATACAACCATTAAACCGCTTCTAAACATGCCTGTCAATAACCGGACTATATTGGTCGATATAGTAAGGAGAACCGTCCGGTCGGTCGACCGGTTCCTGTGTCCCGAAGCTGGCCTGAAGCGACGAGACCGGCCCGGAACGGTTATAATGCTTTCAATTACAGCCTGTGCCACTCACCTCAGAGAGGAGATGCATATGAAGCGAATCGTGATGACGATGGTTGTCTGCGTCTGTCTGGCTGCGCCGATCCTGGCGCAGGCCCCCACGACCCCGCCGAAACCCGGAGTGGAGCACAAACGCCTTGAATTCTTTGTCGGGCAATGGACATTCGAGGGGACAGAAAAACCGAGCCCGTTCGGCCCCGGAGGCAAGTTCAGCGGGACCGAGACGTCCAAGTGGTTCCCGGGCGGTTTCTTCGTTGTGAGCCAAACGGAAGCCAAGGGCCCCACGGGCTCCCATACCGGCCGGTCTACGATGGGATACAACCCTCAGGAGAAAGTTTATACAGTCCACATGATCAACTCCGCAGGTGAGGAGGTTTACGCTCGCGGCAACGTCGAGGGGAAGACCTGGACTTTCACCAATGACGGGACGATGGGGGGCAAGCCCTATAAAGGCCGCTTCACCATGACGGAGACCTCTCCCACTTCGTACGATATGGTCTTTGAGCTGGCGACCGACGGCGGTCCGTTTCAAGTGATGATGGAGGGCAAAGCGACCAAGAAGTAAGGGTCGCACAACTACTTGCAGCGGACAGGCTGCGAAGCGCTTTTCGCCAGCCCTCCGCGCGAATTGATATGCCCTTAACGCAACTGCTGATCACTCTCTGTTTTCTTGCCGCCCGGTGGAACGGGAGCGCGGCGCAGACCGAGTGGCGGCATTACGGCCACGACGAAGGCGGAAGCCGTTTTTCACCCTTGACGCAGATCAACCGCGGCAATGTCGGCAGGCTCGTTGTAGCCTGGAGCTACCGGACCGGCGAAGTGACCCTTGGAAATCAGGACCGCGCCTTCGAGTGCACGCCGATTGTCGTCGATGGGGTCCTTTATCTCTCGACTCCATCGAGTCGTGTCATTGCCCTGGATGCCGATACCGGGCGCGAACGCTGGATTTTCGACCCCCAGGCGGGAACCGGCAAGCGGCAGTTCCTGCAACACCGCGGTGTCGCTTACTGGCAGTCCTGGCAGTCGGAGGGCGGCCGCCAGAGGCGAGTTCTTTACGGGACGCTGGATGGGAAGCTGATCGCGCTCGATGCCGGAAGCGGCAGGCCTTGCAGAGGCTTTGGGAACGATGGAGTTGTGGATCTCCGCAGGGGAGTCGCTGACCGCTGGCCGCAGCTGCAGTATGCCGTCACTTCTCCCCCGGCTGTCTACCGCGACCTGGTGATCGTGGGCTCGCTCGTCCCGGAGAATCCCGGGAAAGGCCCGAGCGCCGTGGTGCGTGCCTTTGACGCCCGGTCCGGGCGACTGGCCTGGACTTTCAATACGATTCCTGCCCCCGGCCGGCCGGGGTCGGAGACTTGGGAAGCGGGCGCCGTGACCGATCGGACCGGGGCGAATGTCTGGTCAATCGCCAGCGTCGACTCGGCGAACGGCCTGGTGTTCCTGCCGGTCGGATCTGCGGCCTATGACTTTTACGGCGGAGACCGCAAGGGTCACAATCTTTATGCCAACTCTCTGGTCGCGGTCGATGCGGCAACGGGAAAGCTTCGCTGGCACTTCCAGACGGTGCACCACGATCTCTGGGACTACGATCTGGCCGCCCAGCCTATCCTCGTCACCCTGCGGCGCCAGGGCCGGCCGGTGCCGGCAGTCGTTCAACTGACGAAGACGGGGCTGGTTTTCGTGCTCCACCGCCTGACGGGGGAGCCTCTTTTCCCCGTCACGGAGAAGCCGGTGCCGGGGAGTGACGTGCCTGGAGAATCAGCCTCGCCGACTCAGCCTTTCCCTTCGAAGCCGGCCCCCCTCTCGCGTCACTCCGTTACCGGGAACGACCTGTCAAAGGTCACGCCGGAATCGGAGCAATACTGCCGCGCGCTCTTTGAACGAACGCGGGGGCGTTCGATTTATTCCCCGATCGGACAGGACCTGACTCTTTATGTTCCAGGCACGCTCGGAGGCGGGAACTGGTCGGGCGGCTCGGTCGATCCGACGACCGGGTACTTCTACGTAAACACCAACGAAGTCGGGGCGGTCGGTTACATGAAACGCCAGCCTGACGGCTCTCCGTCGCCTTTCAGGCGTGCCAGCGAGTGGGGCGAGTATGCGCGCTTCTGGGACCCGAATCGGTGGCCGTGCACCGCGCCCCCCTGGGGGCTGTTGCATGCCGTGGATCTCCATTCCGGAGAGGCTGTCTGGAGAGTCCCGTTGGGAACCGTGGAGGAGCTGGAGGCTCGAGGGGTGACACAAACCGGGGCACCCAGTCTGGGGGGCACGATTGCGACTGCCGGAGGGCTGGTTTTTGTGGCCGGCACCAACGACGCACGGTTCCGTGCTTTTGATGCGCGGACGGGAACACTTCTCTGGGAGGCTCGTCTGGAAGCGGGCGGTCATGCCACCCCTGCGACGTACCTGGGCCGCAACGGCCGGCAATACGTGGTCATCGCGGCAGGAGGCGGCGGCTACTTCAGCAAGAAAGTGTCGGACGCGCTGGTGGCATTTGCCCTTCCGTGATTTGGCTTTCACACGTGAGGCCGATGAAAAACTACGAAGTTGTGCTGATCGCCGGAGACGGCATCGGTCCAGAGATTACCCAGGCCGTCAAGCGGGTGCTGGAGGCAGCGAGCTCGGGAATCCATTGGATTGAGCGAAAGGCCGGAATTGCGGCGCTTGCTGACGGTCTCGAGGTGTTGCCGGAGGAGACCCTCGAGGCGATTCGCCGGCACAAAGTGGCGCTGAAGGGGCCGTGTACCACGCCGGTCGGAAAAGGGTTCACCTCGGTTAACGTCCAGCTGAGAAAGAAGCTCGATCTGTATGCGGCAATCCGGCCGGTGCGCAACCTGCCCGGCGTCACCAGCCTGTTTGAGAACGTCGATATTGTGATCGTCCGCGAAAACACCGAAGGGCTTTACAGCGGAGTCGAGAACGAAGTAACCCCCGGAGTGGTGATGAGCATGAAAGTCGCCACCGAGGTCGCCTGCAGGCGCATCGCCCGCTTTGCTTTTCGCTACGCCACGCAGCGGCGCCGGAGGAAGATTACTGTTTTTCACAAGGCCAATATCATGAAGATGACGGACGGCCTGTTCATCCGCTCAGCCCAGGAGATCCAGCGTGTCGATTATCCGAACATCGAGTACGAGGAGATGATCATTGACGCTGGTTGTATGAAACTGGTCCAGAAGCCGTCTCAGTTTGACATTCTTCTGCTCGAAAATCTGTATGGAGACGTGGTCAGCGACCTGTGTGCCGGCCTGGTCGGCGGTCTCGGAGTCGTTCCGGGCGCCAATATCGGTGAGCGGGAAGCAGTCTTCGAAGCGGTCCACGGGTCCGCTCCCGACATTGCAGGCAAAGGGATTGCAAACCCGCTCGCGCTGCTCATGTCCGCCGTGATGATGCTCAACCATATCTCGGATCAAACCGGAGACGAGAACCTGCGCGCGGTGTCCGAGAAGGTCAAGAACGCCTACAACCGGGCCCTCGCCGAAGGACAGAAGACGAGAGATTTGGGGGGGACGCTCGGTACTGAACAGTTTGCTGAACAGGTCATAGCGCGGCTGTAAACAGCCGGCCTGTGATTGCCAGGATCAGTCTTCCGAGCGACTCGCCTGCTGCGGCCCCGGTTGCCAGGACCTCCAGGTGCGAGAGCGGGCTGGGAGTAATGCCGGCGGCAAAGTTTGTAATCACGGAGACGGCCAGAACCTTGGACCCCATCTGGGCCAGGGCAATTACCTCAGGCACGGTCGACATCCCGATCGCGTCCGCTCCCAGCCTGCCGAACATTCGGATCTCAGCCGGGGTTTCATACTGAGGGCCGGTCACGGCCAGGTAGACACCTTCCTCGAGTTTCACGTTCAGTCTCGCCGCGCACTCGTGGGCGATCTTTCTCAGGGAAGGCGCGTATACGGCGGTGAGATCCGGGAACCTCTCGCCCAGATCGGGCACGTCCAGGGCGCGCAGCGGGTTGTCCCCCATAAAGTTGATGTGGTCCGTAATCAGCATGAGGCTGCCGGGCGCCAGCGTGGGACGGATGCCCCCGGCGGCATTGGTGAGGATGAAGTTCGTAACGCCCCAGGAAGCGAGCGCTCGAACTGGAAACACGACCTCCGGGAGACTGAATCCTTCGTAATAGTGACACCGTCCCGCCAGCTCCGCAAAACAGCTGTCTCCCTTGCGGACAATCGAGAGGCGTCCCGGGTGGCCGGCGACTCCTGGCCTCTGGAAACCTGGAATCGTCTCGTAAGGGATCGAGTTGAGCTTCGGCCACGATTCGGCGGCTGTGCTCAGGCCGCTGCCGAGGACGACGGCCGCCGGCGGCGGGGAACCGAGCTGGTTTTGGAGGAAAGTCACGGCTTGGCCCAACTGCTCGCGGTAGTGGCTGCCTGCGGGGATCATAAAGCGAGTATAGCGCCGGGCCGCACCCTGCTCTGTCGGATTTCTTCTTCCTGCCATAGAATTGAGCCATGTCGGACTCCGGGTGTTTGCGGGTCGTGATGTCTGTCGTTCTTGGATTCGGACTCTTTCCCGGCCTTGAGGCCGCGTCGGCTCCGCCGGTTCGGGCCCGCCGTGCCATGGTGGTTTCCCAGAGCGCCCTGGCCTCCAAGATCGGCATCGATATCCTGAAAGAAGGGGGTAACGCCATTGATGCGGCCGTTGCCACCGCCTTTGCCATGGCTGTCACGCACCCGACCGCAGGAAATATCGGGGGCGGCGGATTCATCGTCTACCGGCCGGCCGCCGGAGAAACGGCCAGCTACGACTTCCGTGAAATGGCGCCGGCCAAGGCCTTTCCTGAGATGTTTCTGCGCGACGGTCGTTACGACGAGGAGCTTCACCACTATAGCCATCTGTCGATCGGGGTACCGGGCACAGTTGCCGGTCTGCATCTGGCCTGGCGGGAGAACGGGCGCCTTCCCTGGAAGAGACTCGTGGAACCGGCCATCAAGCTGGCTCGTGACGGGTTCGAAGTCAGCCAAGGCCTGAGCGACTCCCTGAAGGCGATTCTTCCCCGGATGCGGAAGTACCCGGCTTCAGTCGCTCAGTTCTCCAAGCAGGGTACACCGTACGAGCCAGGGGAAGTCCTGCGCCAGCCCGATCTCGGGCGTACGCTCGAACGAATCGCGATTCAGGGACCCGCAGGTTTCTACGAAGGGGAAACCGCCGAGCTGATCGAGAAAGAGATGGCGGCCAATGGAGGCCTTATAAGCCGGGATGACCTGAAGAGGTACAAGGCGCGCCGTCGCCCGCCTGTGCGGGGTAGCTATCGGGGAGTAGAGGTGATCTCGATGCCGCCGCCCAGCTCTGGGGGCACGATCCTTCTCGAAATGCTGAACATTCTGGAATCGTTTGAGCTCGACAAACTGGGGTTTGGTTCGGCCGCCCAGCTTCACCTCGTGATCGAGGCCATGCGTCGCGGCTATGCCGACCGGGCGAGGCATTTGGGCGACCCGGAATCGGACCCGGATATGCCTGTGCCCCGGCTGATTTCCAAGGAGTACGCTGCAGCGCTCGTCAAAACGATCCGGAAGGGCAGGGCGTCCCCGTCCAGTCCCACCACGTTCGAATGGCCGCCGGAAGGCGCAAGCACCACTCACATATCGGTCGTGGATGCTGACCGCAACGCAGCCGCTCTGACCTACACCCTGGAGTCCGGATACGGCTCGCGTATCGTTGTCCCCGGCGCCGGATTCCTGCTCAACAACGAAATGGGTGACTTCAACGCCGGCCCGGGCTTGACCACCGAAGGAGGCCTGATTGGCACGAAGGCGAACCTGGCCGGCCCGGGTAAACGCATGCTTTCGAGCATGACACCGACGATTCTGGTCCGCGACGGCAAGTTGTTCATGGTGACCGGCAGCCCGGGGGGGAGGACGATCATCAATACAGTCCTGCAGACCATTCTGAATGTTGTGGATTTTGGGATGAATGTGCAGGAGGCCGTGGATGCCCCCCGGATTCATCACCAATGGCTGCCTGACCGTGTCTCGTACGAGCGTCACGGGCTTTCCCCGGATACGGTCTCGATCCTCGCGTCGCTTGGTCATTCCCTGACGCCGGTCCAGTCACAGGGCGTGGTGGAAGCGATCGTCTATGATCCGGAGCAGGACCTGCTTCAGGGCGGCTGTGACCGTCGTGCGCCCGATGGGGCGGCGGCAGGGTGGTAAGTTGCCGTGAGCCGCTCAGCGCGGAGCGGAGAAGTGTCCAAGCCCTTGCCCCTCCGGGCTAGGTCTTGATCCACTCTCGCCCATCCCCGGCTAACAGCCGGGCAGCGGCTGCGGGACCCTCGGTCCCCGCAGGGTAATTGGGGAAATCAGTGGCCGGATGGGTCTGCCAGTACCGGATCAGCGGGTCTACGATCGACCAGGCGGCTTCGACCCAATCGCCGCGCGCGAACAGGGTCTGCTCGCCGCGCATGGCATCCAACAGCAGCCACTCGTACGCCGACGGAGGTTTTTCGATCCCGAAAGCGTCGGCGTAAAGCAAAGTCATCTTCACCGGCTGCATGCAGATCTCGGGCCCTGGCTGTTTGGCCACAAAGCGCTGGATGATCCCTTCTTCGGGCTGGAGTCTGAAAGTCAGTGTGTCCCTCTGTCGCGGCCGGTCCTGGTCGAGGGGAAACATCAGATGAGGAGTCGGCTTGAACTCGATGACCACTTCAGCCAGCTTCCGCGGCAACCTCTTGCCGGTCTTCAGGTAGAACGGGACTCCCGCCCATCGCCAGTTGTCGATCCGTACTCGAAGTGCGGCGAAAGTCGCCATGTTGGAGGAAGGCGAGACGCCCTTCTCCATCCTGTAGCCGGGTACAGCCGCCCCCCGCACGGTGCCGGAACCATACTGTCCCCGCACCGCATCCGATGCCGGATCAAGCGGCCGGATGGCTCGCAGCACTTCAACGGTCTCGTTGCGAAGTGAACGGGCGTCAAACCGGACCGGAGGTTCCATTGCCACCATGCACAAGAGCTGAAGCAGGTGGTTCTGGACCATATCGCGCATAACACCGGTTGATTCGTAGAAGGCGGCCCGCCCTTCGATGCCGATATCTTCGGCCACGCTGATCTGGACATTGTCGATGTAATTTCGGTTCCAGATCGGTTCAAAACTGGGATTGGCGAAACGGAAGACCAGCATGTTCTGGACGGTCTCCTTACCCAGAAAATGGTCTATCCGGTAGATCTGCTCTTCGCGAAACGCTTGAAGGAGCTGGCCGTGGAGCGCGCAGGCCGATTCCCGGTCAGTCCCGAACGGCTTCTCGATAACAATCCTCCGCCATCCCGAACCGGTTTCAGCAAGAGCGGCTGATTTCAGCCCGGCCACGATCGTCGGGTAGTGCTCGGGGGGAGTCGCCAGGTGAAACAGGACGTTGCCGGGCATCGGAAAGGCGCCCGGCTTTAGAATCCTCTCCCGCAATTGACGGTAAGCATCTGATTCCGGTTCATCGAAATCGCCCCGAACATAAAAGAGGTGGCGGCTGAACGCTGCCCAGCCGTCGCTCTCCTGATTCCCCCGGGCGGCGACTGCCGCGTACATCTCGCCCCTGAAGGCATCGTCAGTCCAGGGCCGGCGGGCAAATCCGATGACGGCGAACGGGTCAGGAAGGAGCCCTATCGAGAACAGCTGGTAGAGGGCGGGCATCAGCTCGCGACGTGTCAAATCTCCGCTGGCGCCGAAGATAACTAGAGTGCAAGGCTCCGGCACGCGTCCCGGGGCAAAGCCCTGACACCCCGTTTCGATCGCATTCGGCGCCCGTATACCGGTCGTACGACTTGCCATGTGTCCTGCCTCCTGTAGTTTTTTCCGCTTGCCGGGCGCTCGCGCAAAACGCCCCGCTACTTGTAGGTATTTCCCAAAACCTTGATGATTTTGCGCTTGACCACCAGCGGATCGATTCTCCCCTCGTGCCGGTAAATGACTTCCCCGCCGGGTTTCACCAGCATCGTATACGGAAGCGCGCCGCTCGACATCTTGCCCCCGGCGAATTTGTCCAGCACATCGAACAGCTTGTAGGCGTTGTCCTCGAAAACCAGGTTTATGGTGGATGCCTGCTGCTTTTTGAGGAAGGCCAGCGCCTGGTCTTTGTTCTCAGGGGAGTCCGCGCTGATCGTGATCATCTCAAACTCCCGGTGTCGATACATCCGGTTGATGGTGACCAGGTCCGGGAATTCGATCAGGCAAGGCCCGCACCAGGTAGCCCAGACATTGATCAGGCGCAGCTTGTCCGTCTTGTTCTCGAGCAGCTGCTGCAGCCTGGTCGGACTCGTCGTTTCCAGGCTGACCGGTTCCTGCGCCCAGTCCTGGAAAGCCGCCGCCACCGAAGCGCGCTTGTCTGCCCACTTGATCGAGCATCCGAAGGTCCTGGTTTGTTCGACCGGCACCGGTTTTCCGTCAAGCAGGGCTTGTATCGCGTTGCGCGCGTCAGCGCTGGTGACCTGGTCTGTGCGCCGCTCGTTGTCATCGATCCGACCGACATAGCGGAGCTTGCGCGCCTGATCGAAGATGAAAACGTGCGGCGTCGCCTTGGGGCCGTAGGCTTTGGCCACCTGCTGGGTATCCCCGTCATACAGGTAGGGATAGTTATAGCCCTTGTGCGCCGCCCGCAGCTTCATCTCCTCAAAGGAGTCGCTCAGATCCGTCCAACCCAGCTCGTCGAGCCGCACGGCTTTCGGATCGTTCGGCGAAATAGCGACGAAACCAACTCCTCTGTCCTTGAAATCCGTTACCAGCTGCTTGATTCGTCCTTCATAGGCCTGGGCAGTCGGACAGTGGTTGCAGGTGAAGATGACGACGAGCGCTTTTGACTTGTTGAAGTCCTTCAAGGAGTAATGACGGCCATCGACAGCCGGCAGCCGGAAATCGGGTGCGAGTTGGCCGATCGCGAGCGTGGGGTAGTCTTCCTCAGCCGCAAAGCAGGAATCGAGCGAGAGAGTCACTAACAGGCCGGCCAGCAGAACGATCATGTCTGACTCCTTTGTTTTAGGTTATTGTAACCCCGTTTGAGCTGCGGTCCGCCGGGTTAGCCCGCGGGTGCGTCTTCGCGGTCCGGTTCGGCCGAGGACGAGATTGACGCTTCAGGAAAACTGCGAGATTAACGCTTCGGAAAACTAATGGTATGCTGTGGATTAACTTTTTATTGACCGGACTTCAGATTCCATTCTCATGAACGAACCAACAACTCGAATTCAAGGAGTTTCCATGTCAACTGTCAGTACTCTCATCGCACCTTATGGTGGTCCTCTGGTCAACCTCATCCCTTCTGCCGACGAGCGTGAGGAGTTGCGCAACCGGGTCATCTCCCTGCGCTCAATCCAGATTTCGGACCGGTCGGTGTGTGATCTCGAACTACTGGCTACGGGCGGCTTTTCACCGCTGGGTCGCTTCATGTCGCAGGAAGACTACAAGTCCGTTCTCGCCTGCATGCGTCTAGCCAATGGATGCCTGTTCCCGGTACCCATCATTCTGCCCGTCGAGCCGTCAATCAAACCGCAGCTGGACGAGGAAATTGTCCTGCGCGACTCGCGGAACCTCCCACTCGCGATTATGCGAGTCGAGGAAGTCTTCCCCTGGGACCTGGAAGAATGCGCCATGCAGTTTCTCGGCACCCGGGACGAGCGACATCCTCTGGTCGCTGAAATGTATCGCTGGGGCAAGCTGGCGATCTCCGGTCCTATTCAGCTTATCAGCCTTCCCCAACATCTGGACTTTCGCTCTCTGCGACTGACGCCCCGGGAGGTGCGTGAGGAGCTGGAGCAGCGCGGCCGACCTGAGGTAGTCGCTTTTCAGACCCGGAATCCCCTTCACCGCGTGCACGAGGAGCTGACCCGCCGCGCGATCGCCGAGGTCGACGGCACCTTGCTGCTCCATCCGGTTGTTGGCATGACCAAACCCGGGGATGTCGACCATTACACGCGGGTGCGCGCTTACATGGCCTTGACCCGGCAGTACTACGACCCCCAGAGAGTCGTGCTGGCTCTGCTTCCCCTGGCAATGAGGCTGGCCGGGCCCAAAGAGGCCCTGTGGCACGCGATCATCCGGCGCAATTTCGGAGCAAACCGCCTGATTGTCGGCCGTGATCACGCCGGCCCGGGTTTGAACTCCCAGGGTAGACCGTTCTTCCCGCCGTACGGCGCCCAGGAACTGGTGGCGGAGTACGCCGCCGAGACGGGCGTGACGCCGGTTCCCTTCAACGAAATGGTCTATCTTCCCGAAGAAGACCGCTACGAAGAAGTCTCACGCGTCCCGGCGGGGGCCAAGACCCTTTCACTTTCCGGAACTCAGGTTCGAAATGACTACCTGAACAGGGGCATGAACCTTCCGGACTGGTTCACCCGCCCGGAGGTCGCTGAAATCCTGGCCTCGCGCCACCCGGCCCGTCACCGGCAGGGCTTTTGCCTGTGGTTCACCGGGTTGAGCGGGGCAGGGAAGTCGACGATCGGCGAAATCGTGACGGTAATGCTGCAGGAGCGCGGGCTTCAGGTGACGGTCATGGACGGGGACGTGGTGCGCACCCACTTGTCCAAAGGCCTGGGCTTCAGCCGCGAGGACCGCGATATCAACATCCGCCGCATCGGCTTTGTCGCTGCTGAAATTGTCCGCCATGGCGGCCGCGTCATCTGCGCCGCCGTCAGCCCTTATCGCAGCACTCGAAACGACGTGCGCAACATGATCGGGCGGGATAACTTCATTGAAGTCTTCGTCGACACTCCGCTTGAAGTCTGCGAGCAGCGCGACACCAAGGGCATGTACGCCAAGGCCCGTCGAGGTGAGATCAAGGGCTTTACGGGAATTGACGACCCGTACGAGCCGCCAGTCAGCCCGGAATTAACCATCAAGACCACCGAGCAGACCGCCGAAGAAGCCGCCAAGACGATCATCGACTTCCTGATCAAGGAACGCCTGTTGCTCGAGTAAGCCCTGTCACGTGGACGAGAAGGACGCCGTGGACGAAGCGGACAGGAACGTGCGACCATCCACTGCGTCCATCAGGTCCGTTTCGTTCTCGATGTCTCCCCACCGTAAATTTGTTCTTGCACGCTCAGCCCGTGTTCTGCCCCCTGCGCGCCAAGCGCTTCAG
>JBHGBF010000111.1:0-24126 GCA_041946865.1 Acidobacteriota bacterium
GGCGCTTATGCTCCGGAGCAGGCGGAAACGTTGACTCAACAGTGTTGTTAGACGGGCTTTTGAGTTTTGGACTATGAGCAATTTCAAGCTGAACTGCCCGCCTGATGAAGGCGGAACTAGAAACGCCGTTGTGACCGTTGCTCCGATTGCCCTGTTCCTGGCCTTTGCTCTTTTTGGCTCCTTTGCAGACGGGTTCGATCCCATGCCGGTTTTCACGGATGTCGCCGCCTCCGCCGGCCTCGACTTTGAGCACATCAACGGTGATCCGACCGTCAAGAATTACATTTTCGAGACGAAAGGGGGCGGGATTGCGTTCCTCGACTACGATAACGACGGCTGGCTGGATGTCATCATTGCACAGGGCTCGACGCGGGAACGTCTGTCCAAAGGCGATAATCCCCACGCCGAGCTGTACCACAACCGGGGAAACGGCACGTTTGAGAAGGTGACCGAGAAAGCGGGCATCACGTTCCGCGGCTGGGGCATGGGCGTCTGCGCGGGCGACTATGACAATGACGGATTCGCCGACGTACTGCTGACCTACTTTGGTCCGGACGTCCTCTACCACAACAACGGAAACGGCACTTTCACTGACGTGACCGCGAAGGCCGGGGTGAACGACCCCCGCTGGAGCACCTCGGCCGCCTTCGGAGACTACGACAAGGACGGCCTGTTGGACCTCTATGTCGCCAATTACCTGTCGGTCGATCTGGACCACTTACCCGACCCGCGCTGCAATCACCGGGGCAACCCCGTGATGTGCGGACCTCGGGGCCTGGCCGGCGCCCCCGATGTCCTGTACCACAACGACGGGAACGGGGTCTTCAGTGATGTCACGCAAAAAACGGGCGCTGTCGACCGCGACAGGCTTTTCGGCCTCGGTGTGCTCTGGGCTGATTTCGACAATGACCGGGATTTCGACCTCCTGGTGGGGAATGACGCAACTCCCAACCTGCTCTTCGCCAACAAAGGCGACGGGACCTTTGAAGAGAGCGGCTTTTTGAGTGGCCTGGCCGTCAGCGCCGACGGCCAGGAACAGGCGAACATGGGCATAGACGCGGCTGATTACGATAACGACGGACTCCTGGACGTCTACAGTACCCATTTCTCGATGGAATACAACACCCTTTATCACAATGAAGGGAACCTGATGTTCGAGGACGTGACCTCTCGATCAGGCATTCTGAACCCCCAGCTGACGGTCAGTTGGGGCACCCGGTTTGTCGACCTGAACCTGGACGGATGGAAGGACCTGTTCCATGCCAACGGCCATGTCTACCCCTACCTGATCGGGCGCAACCTGAATGAAACCTGGGGACAGCCAAAGACCCTCTACCTCAATCAGAAGAACTCGACCTTCAAAGACGTGACTGTGGAAGCGGGACAGGACCTGCTCCGGCCCACAGTCAGCCGCGGAGTCGCCTTCGGAGACTACGACAACGACGGCGATATCGATATCCTTTGCGCGACGCTGAACGGCACTCCTCAGCTGCTCCGAAACGATCGGCGGGACCGCAACCACTGGCTTATGTTCAGGACAGTCGGCCGCAGGAGCAACCGTGACGGAATCGGCGCCCGGATCACCGTCGAGGCTGGCGGGCAGCGGCAGATCTGGGAAATCAAGCGGACCGTCGGCATTTACTCCTCAAGCGACCCGCGTGCGCACTTCGGCCTCGGTCAGGCCACGAAGGCCGATAGTGTGAGGATCTGGTGGCCCAGCGGTAAGGAACAGGAGTTCAAGGACGTGGCGGCCGACACCCATTACGTCATCGACGAAGACGAAGGCCTGAAGAAAGGTTATTGACCGCCGGTTAATACACCACCACTTGCTGTGGGACGGCGGACATGAAACGCAGCTGGTTGTGTCCGAAAAGCTCGAAGCCGAAGATCGGGGCGCTCGAACGGACGCGCACGAAGCCCTTGTCCTGGTTGGCCAGCCCGGGCAGGTATTCGGCGAGCAGTCGGGCGCGCTTCTCGTAGGGCTTCAGTTCAAAGAGCGCCATACCGTTTGACACTCCCTTCCCGTCCACGACTCCGAAGACTTCGAGGCTCACCTGGGCATAGTCGGTTCCCGCGTTCAACAAGGTCACTCCTGTGAAGACCTCGTCTGTCTGGGCCACGTGGCCAAGAACGAATTCCCGCACGCCCACGGCCTGCAGTGGAAGCGAAGCCATGAAGTTCCCGGTCGTATCGCTGAAAACCAGGCAGCCCGCCAGTTGTGCTTCCGTTGTGCTGACGCGGGCCCAGCCGACGAGGTCCTTGTCCAGCCCGAAGATCTCTGAGGCTGTCTTCCGGTACTGCTGGCCGCCTCCGAGCTTGTTTACCACCACCGACTTGATGAGGGTCCCCGCCTCATCAAAGGCTTCCAGCGTGAGGTCCGCCGCCGTTGTCCCGAGGTTGATCACATTGAGAATCGTGTCCACCGCGCTGGTCACGGCGAGCTGGGCGCCATAGAGCTTTGCCTGGGGACGGGTCATGTCGAGGCCGAGAAGTCCCGCCAATGACTTCCCGTTGCTGAAGATCTCCATCGCGAACAGCGGCTTTTCCGCCTTGGCTTCGACGGTCAGATAACCGCTGCCGCTGTAAGAACCGAAGGTCTTCGAGAAGGACCTAACCAAGGCCCCGTGGGCATTCACGGTATACGTGAGGGTGTAGTTCCGGCCTGGTGTGTGGAACGTCAGAACCACGCTGACCTGGTCTGCGTTCGGATTCACCACATAGATCTGGGTGTCGCTCGAGGCCTGTCCGCGTATTTCAGGAAAGAGCAGCCGGGGAGATATGGCGTTCGAGAGCTGGGCGCCGTCCATCTTGGTCAATCCGTTGTTGCCCAGCAGGGAAAAGCTCATAAAATCGGGTTTGTTACTGGTGATCCGGACCCAACCCTGCTTCAGATTCGGGAGTGCCTCACTGAGCAGAATACTGAACTGGGAACCGGCGGGGATGTCTTTTTTATAACTGGCGCCTGCTGTACTGCCGGTGATATTGAACCCGCTTAGCTCGACGTGGGCTGTTTCCGACGAGCTGTTCACCATGGCGAGGCCGACGAATTCGTCTATCCCGGAGGAGAGGACCGGCAGGATGAGCGGAAGCCAGTTTTTCGAGTTGTACTCGAGGGCGCCGATGTCCGCCCGGGGCTGCCCGCCGGCGGTTCCGGCTACGACGCGCTCAAGGGAGAGCGCGTCAAAAGAACCGCTGGGAAACTCTGAACTGGCGGCGTCAATGGCGGGCGAACCCAGTCTCAGTGAGAAGTCGCCCCCGATTGCGTCCGTGAAACGGGGGTCGGCCTGCTGATTGCCGTTAGTCCCCGAAAAAACGCCGTCCCCGATGATATTGTTATGAACCGCGTTCTGTTGCCCTCCCTCGATATCGCCGCCCGTGTTCTGCGAGAGGATAGAGTTGGCGATCAGGTGCGTTGAGCCGACGATCTTGAGGCCTCTCTTACTGTTTTTGACGATCGTCGTGTTGAGCACCGTCAGCTGTCCCTGGTCGGCGTAAATTCCGTCGCCGTCCGTCAACCCGCTCGATCCGCTGATAACGCTGTTAGAGACCTGCAGGCCGGAGGACTCGATTCGGATTCCCCGCCCGTTGCCCGTCAGCCAGCTGGACTCCACACTGCCTGACGCATTCGACAGGAAGAGCCCCTGCGAACGGTTACCAGTGATTTGGTTCCGCAGGGAATGGACCTCAGGTCCCAGCTCAGCCAAGAGTCCGTGACGCCCATTGTTCGAAATCTGGTTCTCCTGGGCCCACAGTGTCATATTGCCTACGGCCGCGATCCCGTCCGGCTCCGGCCCGGTTGTTTCCCTGATCAGGTTTCGCTTAAGCAGGGTGGGCATGTCAACCAGGATCACCCCGGTGTCCTCGTTCTTCTCGATCGTGGAATCAAACAGGCTCAGCGATTGCCCGATTCCGATGACTCCCTGCTTCTTGTTTTGCGCGAGCGTGGCGGCTTGAACCAGTGCCGGAGATTCGTAGAGGTAGAGGCCCTCTCCGGCGCTCTCCTGGATATTCGTGTTAGCCAGATTCATTCGGCTTTCGTACGCGAGCAGACCCGTGCCCGTCGCGCGCTTGACGGTGGTGTTACGCACCGAGAACTGGCTGTTCTCAAAGGCCAGGCCCAGTTTGCTGCCGTCAATCATTGAGTTGGCCACGGCACCGGTGGACTCCAGCCCAAGAACTCCATAAAGGCCTCCAAGCACGGTCAGCCCGTCAAGAGTAACGCGCTGAACTCCGCTCAGGAGGACCCCGGGATCGCCCGAGTCGGGTTGCAGTGTCGGGGATTGTCCGTTGCGGGGGCGCAGCGTCAGGCCGTGCAGAGGCAGGCCGTCAGTGTTGGCGCCGATCGTCAGCGAGCCTGAATAGGTGGCGCTGTCCTGTATCTCGATGGTAGCGCCGGGACGCGCGGCCACAACTGCGTCGGAGATCGAGTCGTAGGTCGCGGAGCCGTCCTGCGCCACCTTGAGTAGCATGGAGGGATCTTCAACCGGAATGGCCCCCCAATAGGAAGCGGTTATCGGAATCGAAGAAACAGACGACGACAACTGCAGATAGCCTTCGAAAGTCCCGTACTGCAGCGGTGAGATTATCTTCGCCGTTACCGTGATTTCGCTGGACTGGCCGGGCCCGAGACTGAGGGCGATAGGTGTGACAGTCAACTGGACGCTCGGATGAGGACTGGTTTCAACCAGCTCGGCCGAAATGGTTTGCGAAATCGTCGAGCTCGGGTTAGTAACTTTCACCACCTTTTCGATATCCTGGGCGGGGGCTTGTCCGATGATGCCGAAGCTCAGGCTCACGGGATCAAGCAGGGCGGCTATGCCGGCTCCCTTCGCGATGTTCAGGCGGCCGTTGCCGCTATCGATAACCCGCGCCACGCCGCCGTTTGATTTCAGCTCGCGCTCTGCCGAGTTCACGAGGCTCGACTTCACATCTCGCGCGCTCCAGTTGGGATGCAGCTGGAACATCAGGGCGCCGGCGCCGGAGACGACGGGCGCCGAGAAACTGGTTCCGTTGAGTCCTCTGGCGAAGCCGTTGTTCATGGCTGCGGCCAGAATGTCCTGACCTGGGGCAACGATATCGGGCTTGATCTGGAAAATGATATCGGGGCCGCGTGAGCTGAACGAGGCAATCTGGTCATTTCTCGACAGGAAAGTCAGGATCTCGCTTTGCGGGCGCAGCGTGACAGACACGGAATGACCGGGCAGAAGGGCGTGGAGCGCTTCCCCGTGGCCCTTCTCGATCATGACCGCCAGGTGGGCGGCGTTCACCTCGGCCATGTTGATGGGCGGCCCCTCCACGTTCTGATAGATCACGGCCCCGACCGCTCCCGCCTGAATGGCGTTGCCGGCTTTTACAGCGAATTTGCAGGTTCCTCTGCGGATCAAGGCCATCTTGGCGGTTAAGCTCCCGGCCGGAAAGGGTGAGCATCCCTCTCCGCTCGGATCGTAGGGCAGGATGGAAGCCAGGGGAACAGGCCCGATTTTCGAGGGAACCGTCTGCCCGAGAGCAGGGACATAGCCAATGAGGGCCAGTGGGGGAGGGATGCTGGTATCAGGGGAAGTCACGTCCATTCCGGCAGCGAAGTATCGGCCGTGCTGCGTGGCGCCGACAGTGAGCGCTTCGGGACTGGTCCCTGGTGAGGACACGGTGCCGGGATTCGGCCCGCCGTTTCCGGCGGAAACCACCACCAGAACCCCCGCCTCTGTAGCCTCGGCAATGGCCTGTTGCTCGGGATCCGTCTCGGGCGACTGGGCGATTCCCCCCAGGCTGAGGTTAATGACGTCCATCTGGTCGGCGACGGCATCATTAATGGCTGCGACAATCGCCGCGGTTTTCGCCTCCTCGTTGACGCCCGGCTGCCCGAAAACCTTGTAGTTTCCGAGATAAGCCGCCGCCGCCATTCCCTGAATCGCAACGTAGGGCGTGGGGACGGGGACCCCGGCCGCTATACTCGCGACCTCCGTCCCGTGTCCCATCTCATCTTGCGGGGTATGGACAGCCTGGTCCGCATAGTCAAAGCTCTTCCTGACGTAGTCACGGGCGACAATCACCTTGTTGGTCGTGTACGCGGCAAATTCGGCGGGGCGCGGAAATCCAGGCGGAGCCGTCAGCTGCGGATCCTGAAACATCGGATGCGCCTGATCAATGCCGCTGTCGATGATCGCGATGCGTACGCCCTGCCCGGCACTATTGACACCTCCCAACATTTCCCAGACGGCATTGGCGGACACAATGGTCGGCACGGAGTCCAAGTGAAGCCGCCGGCTCCGGTTCGGATAAACGGCCTTCACATCCGGGTGCTTGCGCAATTCCACCAGAGTTTCAGGCGAGCACCTGACCACCAGCATGTTCACCAGAAAGGATCGCCGGTCGAGGACCGCTATCCGGGGCGCGGTGCTCATCTGACTTCCCGCCGGTCCCGGGAGGGGTTTTAGCGCCGTCAAGGCTTGGATCGTGCGCAGCTGCGATCGTTCGAGCGACTGCCGGTATTCGTCGCTGGTACTGCCAAACAAGATTTGGCGCCGTACGCTCCTGGATTCACCGGGTGTCGTTTCGAGGACTTTCTGAACGACCGAAGGCGCCTTCAACAAGACGATATAGGTCGACTCCCTGTGATCGTCTGAAAGAGCCTGAGTCGCGTTCAACCCAGAAATCAGAAAGACCACCGCCAGGATGATGAGATGTTTTTTCATGACTTTACCGGGAAAGGATGCCCTATCGACCGGCCGTGAGGATGTGCGTTCGATGACATTTTCTGCAACAGCTTCGGGAGTATGCCACAGCTTGGAGGGTTGGACGAGAGAAATAGTGGAGGGTCGCTGCGCAAAATAGGGGGCCGGCCACGGTATTCACCTGATTTCGTTCACCAAATAAGGTGAATACCGTGGCCGGCCCCCTATTCAGGTAAAACCTGCTCGCGGCTTGGCCGGCTGGGAGTCAGCTGACCGGCAGCCTGACGATGGTCTTCAGTCTTTCGGGCGGGACTCGGCGTGGATCGCTGATGTAGATCTCGTGAGCCGCGCCGGATGGAGCTAAGCCTTGCTGTCCGGAGTGCTTGAGCAGGACATCATAAGTGGCGTTGACCTGGTCATACGGTCCGACATGGAGCGTCTGAAGACACCGCCCCTCCTCAAACTGGATCCGTTTAACACTAGACGTGTCCAGCTCTTTCCGCCTGAGGACCGCTTCCCGCGCCTGCTGCACGTCGTCCTCTGAGATCTCGTCAGGGATTCGGATCATCAATTGCCATTCCCATTCTTCCTTGGGTTTGGTGCACGGATCGGTGTGATACAGGCATTCCAGAGAGCCGACTTTGAAATCAAGACCCTTCGGCTTTGCGATCCCGAACTTCAGGGTGTAGACGAGGCTGTACAGTTTCTCAATGTCGCTTTGGAAAGCGGCGCCTCCGGGGGCTCCCTTCTCGTCGACCGAGAGGAAAACGCCCCAGCCCGGTGTCACTTCCTTGATTTTCCGAGTCGCCGAGTACAGGTCTTTGTGTGACTTGGCAAAGTCAATCTTCTTTTCCGTGTTTGCCTTCATAGCCGGTCACCTCGTCTGGAGTAAATAATACCTGGATTTCCGTCTCAGTTCTTCGAAGATTTGTTCTCAGGCGGAGCCAGGCGGATTCTGTTTGTGAGTTCCGCTTTCAGGCGGAAGGCGGAACTACAAACGCATCTGAATTCCGAATTGTGATTCCTACTGCATGCTTATGGGAAACCAACCTGATAAACATCGCATTCACCCGGTCAGCGGTCTGCGGGTGCCACTGAACCGTGGCAGCGGACCCGGAAGCTCGACTTCCGACGGACTGTGCAGTATATTTCGGCGGTAAATGCGACTCAACGACTCTGACTAATGGCTCAAGACTGAGAGGCGAATATGGCTACGTGTGAAAAGTGCGGCGCAACCAGTGTTGAAAGCAGCATGTTCTGTCCTTCGTGCGGTGCTCCTTTGCGGGTGTCACCTCCTTCGTCTCCCCCGCTTCCGCATAGTGAGCCGGCCGCCCGCTCCACGCCTTTGGATGATTTGATTGGCCGTCCGGTTCCGCCCCGTCCTCAACCACGGCAACGATCGGGCTCCCTCCTTCCCACGGTTCTGGCCATTGTGGCGCTAGTGCTGGGTGCCGGGATTCTCGTTATCCTCATTATGCAGAATCAGGAACAGAAAGCGGAGGCGAGCAAGACGCAGGCGCGGCTGGCTGCCATCGATCAGAACCTGGAACTGGTCAACCGCCGGCTGGAACAGGGTGACAGGAAGGTGGCGGGGCTTCAGTCGGAGACCCAAGTGATGCAGGAGCACATGGGACTGACCGAAGCCGAGTTGAGGCGCGCCCAGGCCTTGGCTCGCCAGCTGCAGCAGGAACAGGCCCGGAACGTCAACCTCCTGAACCGCCAGATCGCCGCTAAAGCCGATGCGGACAAGGTCGATACGCTCAAACAGGAGGCCGACAGCAAAATCGCGGGAGTGAGCAACGACGTCACCCAGGTTCGAGAAGAGGTCCGGAGCGGTCAGGAAGAACTGAACAAGACGAAAGCCGAACTGGCCCGGATCGGCGTACTGGTCACCGAACAAGGCAGCATGATAGCCACCAATGCGGCGGGGCTTGACGAGCTGCGCAAGCGCGGCGAGAGGGATTACCTGAGCTTCAGCATCCGCAAGAAACGGCGGACCAACCTGGCCGGAATCGGCCTTGAGCTGCGCAAGGCTGATGTCGGCAAGCAGTTCGTGGACTTCAAATTGTACGTCGACGATCGAGCCCAGGATCACAAGAAGATCTACATAAACAAGCCGATCACTTTCTATGCAGGACGCAACCGGTCTTTATACGAGATAGTGATCAACGAAGTGAAGAAAGACGAGATGGTCGGATACGTCAGCACGCCGAAATACGTAGCGGCTGCTGTTCCGGCAAAGTAGTGCTAACCCATTCAAAGCAGAGGAGGTGTTGATGAGGAGAGTTGTTACTGTCTTATTAGCATTCTTAGTATCAGTTCTGACTGGCTATGCGGCTGCGGGCGCCCACACCTACGTAGGCGTCAAGACCTGCACCCCTTGCCATAAGACCGAGAAGCAAGGGAAACAGCAACCGATCTGGCAGGCAAGCGCACACGCGAAGGCCTTCGCCACGCTCAAGACCCCTGAAGCCCAGAAAGTGGCGGAAAAGGCTGGAGTGAAGGGGGCGGCGTCCGAGGCGCAACAATGCCTCAAGTGCCACATTACGGCCGCGAGTGCGGCTGCCGCCGATTTGAAGCCGACCTTCGTTAAGGCGGACGGCGTGCAGTGCGAGACCTGCCACGGCCCCGGATCCGACTACAAGACCATGGCGATCATGAAGGATCATGCCAAGGCGGTGGCGGCCGGACTGACTCCCGTCGCCGTGGCTGACGGGTCGGCCGAGAAGCAGTGCAAGACCTGCCATAACTCGGAGAGCCCGACTTTCAAGGGCTTCAACTTCAAAGAGGCCTGGTCGAAGATCGCCCACCCGACCCCGAAGACCTAGGGAAAACAGCTGACGGCTGACGACTGGCGGCCCGTGTGCTGTGCATCGGCGGTCAGCCGTCAGCCATCAGCGTTTTGCATGAAACTCCTCCTCCTCCAACCCCCGGTTCAAGACTTTTACGAAACCGAATTGCGGCTGCAGCCAATCGGGCTGTGCTACCTGAAGGCCGCAGTCGAAACGTTTCTCCCTGGCGTGGAAGTCGTCGTCCGGGACTTCCATGCAGGGCAAGGCCGACGGACCGTCCGAGCTCCGGCTGAGCTGGCCTATCTGAGGGCCTACTACCCGGTCAGGGATCTCAGCCCGTTTTCGCTCTTCTCCGCCTATTACCATTTCGGCGCTTCTTTTGAGGAGATCGCTGCCTCAGCAGCCCGGGAGAAGCCGGATCTGGTGGGTATCTCCTCCCTGTTTTCCACGTACCAGAATGAGGCGCTCAGATGCGGCCGGGAAATCAAGAAACGCATCAGCGTGCCGATCCTCATAGGCGGAAGCCACCCGACAGCTCTTCCGGAAGCGGTCCTCGCCGATCCCGCCGTCGATTTCGTCATCCGCGGGGAAGGGGAGCGTCCCCTGGTGAAGTTGCTGGAAGCACTGCGGGACGAGCGCGACCTCACAACTGTTCCCAATCTCGGATTCAAGCGTAACAGCGATCTCGCACTGAATGATCCGGCGGACAACTACCCGCTCGATGACCTGCCGTTTCCCGATCTGTCTGATTTGAATCCGCGCTTTTACAGCTGGCGCCGAGAGCCGGTGGCTACGATCGTCTCTTCTCGCGGCTGTCCCTATCGGTGCGATTTCTGCTCGGTCCATGCCACCTTCGGAAAAGCCTACCGGAGGAGATCGAACACGTCGATTCTCGATGAGATCACGTTGCGCTATTCGGAGGGCTATCGGGTCTTCGACTTCGAGGACGACAATTTTGCCTTTGATCGCCTCAAGACGGAAGATCTGCTGCGAGAGATTGTTCGCCGCTTCCCGGCCGGTTCCCTGGCGCTTTTCGCTATGAACGGCCTGTGCTACTTCGGCCTGGACGCGAAGCTGGTCCGGTTGATGAAAGAGGCGGGTTTCTGCCAGTTGAACCTCTCGCTGGTCAGCGCCAACCCCGACGTCTGCGCCGCCCAACACCGTCCCTGCCGGCTCGAAGCTTTCGAGCAGACTGTCCGGGAAGCTGCTCGCCTGGACATGCGCGTCATCGGCTATCAGATTCTCGGCCTCCCCGGCGAGTCGCCCGACTCCATGGCGCAGACCTTGGCTTTCCTGGCGGAGCTGCCTCTGCTCATCGGCGCGTCGGTTTTTTACCTGGCGCCTGGCTCTGCGCTCTGGGAAAGCGAGCAGGGCAGTCCGGATCGGATCCCCTTTGCCCGTCTCACAGCGCTGCCCTGCCATTCACGCCTTGTCTCCCGCGACGATCTGTACACGCTTGTAATCACAGCCCGTATCATCAACTTCGTCAAATCACTTGATCTTGGCCGATCGGGCGAGGCATCCCTCGACCAGGCTCTGAACCAAAGCGCTGGCAATCGGTCCAGACTGGGCGCCCGGCTGCTTCGCCGGCTTCTCACCGAGGCGCGGCTGTTCGCCTGGGACGGGCGCCGTGATCATCCACTGGACCGTTTTCGCCCGGAAGTCTTCGAAAAGGTTTGGAGGCGGATCGGCGGGATTCAGACGGCACGCGGCGCACTGGTCAAGCTCTCTAACTCTTTTTGATTCAGACGCGGGCGCTGCGTTTGGGCTATCATAGACCCGAGCGGCATGGAAAAAACGGAGAGTCTCGTCGCTCCGGCAAGGGCGACGGCAGTCAAGACAAAACCGGGTTGGACGAAGATCTCCGGACAGGTCCTCATCATCCTGGCGGTGACCTTCCTGGTTGTGCTCCTGTTTATCGGGCAGCTGACCTACCGGTATATGGTCCTCTCCGATCAGGCCAACGCTCTGGCCACCAACCTTCAAAACACCTTCGAACTGAACCAAGAGCTGCGCTCGGGCATCCAAGAACAAATCAACATGGTCCACCGGCAGTTCGAGCAGCTGAATCCTGTTTTCCCGCATCGGTTCAGTCAGCTGAACTATGAGTTGGGCGCCAAGCAGACGCGGTATGTCACTTTGAACATCGGGGGTGAAGAGCGTCTGACGGTGGAACGGATCCGCAGCCTGCAGAGTGAAGTGGCCGTCGAGGCGCTGCAGATTTTCGAACAGCTCCGCCGGGGAGAACGCGAGGGCGCCAGGGAAGGTATCGCCCGGCTGGAGCAACTGGACGAGAGGCTGGAACGCGAATTCGAACTGTTGAATCGAGTCCAGGTCGACAAGCTCCAGGCCGTGCTGCGAAGCGTTACCGGTTCGCTCCGCAGGGCACAGGTGGCGATTGCCTCCCTGGCGGCGGTTTTGGTTCTGGTTCTGGGCCTCGTCACCCTGTTGCTTCGCCGGCGGGTGCTGCAGCCTCTTGAGGAGTTGGCCCGGGCCTCGGAGCGGATCAGGCAGGGAGACCTCTCAGTCCGGTCGCCGGTCCGGCGAGAAGACGAAATAGGGCAGTTGGCGAGCAGCTTTAATTTCATGGCCGCCACCCTGGCGGCTAATTACGCGACACTGGAAGGCGAAGTCCAGGCGCGACAAAAACAAGTCGAGAGCCTGCAGTCCGATCTCGTCCGGACGCACTCGGTCACCGTGTTGTCCGAGCTGATCCGCGGCGCCGCCCGGGAGTTGAACAACCCGGTCACGGCAATTGCCAGCTTTGCCGAGCTGCAGAAGATGAAAGTGGCGGCAACTCGCCGGGACGCGGACGAGATTCGCATCCTTGACGACATTCTGGCCCAAGCTGACCGTTGCCGGAGGATCGTGTCGAATCTTCTTCAAGTGACCGAACCCCCGGCAGGCGAGGCGGTCTCCCTGGGGGTCAATGGCTTGATCGAGCCCGTGGTCCAGCTGCGCGAGTACGAGATGAAGGTCCACAAGGTCCGGCTTGTCCGCGAATATGCTTCATCAAATCCCGTCGTGCATGTCAATCCGTCTCAGCTCCGCCAACTCGTGCTGATGCTTTTGATGGCGGCTGACGAGGCAGCCCGTGAAAGCTTTGGCGCCGCCTCGATTACGGTGCGAACGGCTGCCAAAGAGAACCGGGCCGTGGTCGAGATCTCGAGCAACGGAGGCCTTGCGACAAGCGGCAATCTTGAGAAGGAAGGAGCCGCGACCGAAAAGAAGACGGCCCCGGACCGATTGCCTTCTGTCCTGGCCTTGTGTTCTGCCCTCGCTGAACAGCTTCAAGGCCGGTTGACCGGCGAGAGTAGCGATCACGGTCTGTCCCTGGCGGTTTCGCTGCCTCTTCACACTGCCGACCAGGTCAAACCCGCCCCGGCTGGAGCGGCGGAGAACTCGAACGGAATACTGAGGAAATGAACGCCCATTCTAAACCCCTGACATTTGTGCTCAGCGCCCTGCTCGCAAGCCTTTTGTCCGGCTGTTGGAGCAAGCCGGACAAAGTGGTCATCGGCGTGGCGTTGAGCGTTCAAAACCATGAAGCAGTCCGTCTTGCCGCCGATGAGATCAATCGGGCCGGCGGTATCCGAGGCGTGCCGCTTGAATTGGCGGGCATGGACTGGACGGTCCGCGACATTGCCGAGGCGAGCGAGATCCTGCAGTGGGCGGAACGCTTTGCGAACACTCCCAACCTCGTTGCCGTCATCGGACACAGCGACAGCGCTTCGACCCTGTCCGGCGCCGCCTTTTATAACCAACGCCGAATTCCTCAGATCGTCACCATAGCCACCTCTCCTGCCATAACCAACGTGGGTAACTGGACTTATCGGCTCTGCCTGTCCGACGCAAAACAAGGACCCGCTCTGGCCCGCTATGCCGTCGACAAATGGGGCAAGAAGCGAATCGCCACCTTCTACGTAAACGATGATTACGGGCGCGGCGTGGCGCAGATGTTCGAGCAGGAGGTCCGCCGGCTGGGCGGATCAATCGTTTCCAGCGTCATGCACCGCAACCTGCTTCGACCCGAGGACCAGCAACTGATTCGCTCGACGATTGAACGCCTCAACAGCGAAGGACAGCCGCAACTGTATACCTTGTTCCAACGGGAAGAGGCGGCGTACTGGACTATTGAACAAATACGCCGCTCGGGCAGCAAGGCCGAGATTCTCGGCGGCGATACGCTCGGCACCGTCGAATTCCTTAAAGGCCCTCCGCTTGAGGCCCAAGGTATCCGCTTTTCCCAGTTTTTTGTTCCGGACACGTCCAGTCTCCGCGCGGCCAGGTTTGTGGCTGACTATCGGCGCCGGGCTGGAGATCAGCCGGGTTACGGTCAGGCCTTCGCCTACGATGCTGTCTACCTGCTGGCGGAGGCCGTCCGCGAGGGCGGGTTCAGCCGTGATGACGTGAAGGCCTACCTTGACCAGATGATCGAGGAGAAACGCCGCGTTGAAGGCGTGGGCGGTATCTATACGCTCGGTCCGGATCATGACGGCCGACGCGACCTCTACATCGCCGAAGTCCGGGGAGGCGGCTATAAAGTCCTCGCCCGACTGCCGGTCGACTGATCGGCCGGACTGACTCTGCTTCTACGAGCCGCGCACGTCCGTGAGGGCGTTGAAAAAGGGATTGAACCTGCGAGCGCTGTTTGCGGGCCTGCAGAGCGCGCAAGGCGTGCTTGCCCTTCCGAGAGCCACACGCCGCGTGGCGCTGTAACACGCTGAGTCCACGCTCTGTTTCGTCGGGCTTTGAAAAAGCGCGGGCCGGTTGGACATTACCTACCAAACTGATCTACATTATCAGCATCCATTCCACACTCCGTTTTAAGGAAAGGGGATCATCAATGTCTCAAGTTTTGGACCGAGAGGTCTTAGATAAAGGCTACGCTGTCCCTGATGTGCTGGTCTCGACCCAGTGGGTTGCTGGCCGGCTGACGGACACGGACGTCCGGATCATCGAATCGAACGAGGATCCGTTGCTCTATCCGTCGGGGCACATCCCGGGTGCGGTCCAGGTTGACTGGACCAACGATCTGAATGATCCCGTGCGGCGGGACTATATCAACCGGGAGGCGTTCGAAAAACTGATGTCCCGTATTGGTGTCACGCCGGAAACCACCCTGGTTTTTTACGGCGACAAAAACAACTGGTGGGCGACGTACGCCTTCTGGGTGTTCCAGCTCTTCAACCACACTCGTGCCAAAGTCATGGACGGCGGCAGGCTGAAGTGGCAAAACGAGGGACGTCCGATGACGCGGGACGTCCCTGAATTCAAGCCCACCCGTTACAAGGCGCCGGAAAGGCAGGACGCGAAAATCAGGGCCTTCCGTGAAGACGTGTTTGAGCATTTGCGCACGCGCGGCCACCTGGTCGACGTAAGAAGCCGAGAAGAGTACACCGGGGAACGCCTGCACATGGAAGACTACCCGAACGAAGGCGCCTTGCGCGGAGGCCACATTCCAGGCGCCGCCAACGTTCCCTGGAGCCGCGCGGCCAATCCGGGTGACGGCACCTTCCGCCCCGCCCAGGAACTGCGCGATATCTATCTGAAAGAGCAGGGCCTGAAGCCGGAGGAGTCGGTGATTGCCTACTGCCGGATAGGCGAAAGGAGCAGCCATACGTGGTTCGTTCTGAAATATCTGTTGGGATTTCAAAACGTGAGGAATTACGACGGGAGCTGGACCGAATGGGGAAACCTGGTCAATGTCCCGATCGAGAGGTAGGAGCTTCGGAAGAGCTCCCGGAAAAGCTGCACTTATTACTGGACACGATGGGCTCGATCCACGACCAGAACCAGCGTGTCCAGATGCTTCTGGATTTCGCGGGACGATTTAAGGAGGTCCCGGAGCGCGTGGCCCGCCGTCCGTTCCCGGAGAAGAACCGTGTAGTGTTCTGCGAGTCGGAGGCTTACGTCTGGGCCGAGAGGCAGGCGGACGGCACTGCCAAGTTCCACTTCGCTGTCGAGAACCCATCCGGCGTTTCGGCCAAGGCTCTGGCTTACATCCTCGACCGGACTCTGTCCGGTGTCCCTCTCGAACAAGTGTTGCGCGTCAAGCCGGGCATCGTCTCCACTATCTTCAGGCAGAACATCTCAATGGGAAAGGGAATGGGGCTCATGGCGATTGTCCAAACGGTCCAGAAACTGGCAAGCGACCTGATGCGGGAAACGCCTGGCTGCTGAGCGCCGCAGGGCCGCCCGGCGCGTTCTTGCGGCCCCCGCGTTGTTTACAGTTCGTGTCAGGATGAGCCCGGCTGTTGCCCGCCTTTACCGCCCGGCGCCGAGCGGCCCGGGGTCAGCGCGCAGCGGTTCGGCCGGAAACGTGGCCGCCATTTTTTCAAGGTATTCCCACTCCTCCCGGATGAAGCGTCGGGCGATCTCGGGGTTCGCGACCCCGCGAGGAAAGCGGCCTTGCCGTCGGAAGTACTCTTCGAGCGGGGTCCCGTCGGGACGGGCGTTGATCCGATAACGGCATCCGTCGAAAACCTCATAAAGCGGGAAAAGACCGGAGGCGACCGCCAGTCGGTCGAGCTCCACGCTCTCCTGCGGGTCTGATTTCCACCCGGTCGGACATGGAGAATGCAGGAGCAGAAAACGAAAACCGTGAATGTCTGCGGCGTAGCGCAGCTTACGGATCAAGTCGTCGGTGTGCGCCAGCGAGAGAGTTGCCGCATAGGGGACCTTATGGGCGATGACGATCGCCATCATGTCTTTTTTCCCGTGCCGTTTCCCGCCGGGAGTCGTGGTTGTCACCGCGCTGAGAGGGGTAGCGCTGCTGCGCTGGCCTCCTGTGTTCCCGTAAATCTCGTTGTCGTAACAGATGTAGATAACGTCTTCGTTGCGTTCGGCTGTCGCTGAGATGCATGCAGTGCCGATGTCATAGGTCGCGCCGTCTCCCGCAAAGCAGATGGTCAGGGCGTTCTCCTGGTTGAGGGTATCAACGAGGCTGATTCCGCTCGCTACGGCGGCGGCCGAGGCAAAAGTCGTGGCCACAGCCGGGACGCCCAAGGCCGTCGTTGGGTAGGCGCCCGAGGTCACGACCGCACAACCGGCGGGAACGCACAGAGTCAGACGGCGGTTGACCAGGGCCCTCTCCAACCACCGCAGCGCCAGGGACATGCCGCAGCCGGGGCAATTGGTGTTGCCGGGGTGAAGGACCTGGACTTCCGGGTTCAGCAGATCACAACAAAAAGCCTCTTTCTTTTCGAAGAGCATCGAGTTCACCTCTATCCCGAAAACGCGAACGACTATACTATACTGTCTGGCGCCCGGGCACATATCTGAATAGCGCGTCCTGGTAACCCCTCAGTTTTTTGTTCGGAGTGTGGCAGCAACGAGGAGAGGCCGGTGCTTTACCAAGCCTCGAAGGCGATGGCGCACTGCTCCGGAAAACACCTACGGCAAAGCGGTCGTCGATGAGGACAGCTGCGCTGACTGCGGCGCATGCGAACCGGAATGCCCGAACTCCGCTCTTAGCGCTGCCGAGTAACAGCAAGTCACTTGCCGGCGAGCGGAACCAGCAGGTGTCGAAAAAGGCTGGTCGAGAGACCTCTGTCGGCGCGGCGGCTAAGTGGCGCGCCGACCCTTTTTCAACACACCTTGTCAGCGCTGCGGACGCCCTCAAGTTGTCCCCGCGCTGACGCTCGCGGCCCATGAAACTCGGACTCAATCTGATTCTCCCCGGCCGACTTTTCTGCTAATGTCTCCTTCATGAAACTCGTCATCACTCTATTTGTTTTCAGCTGCTTGATTGTACTCGTGGCTTTTGGCGCCGAGCCGTCGTGGTCGGATTCGAAAACCGGCACTGGACCCGGTTTCAAGGGCCCCGTCGGAGTCCAGCTCTACAGTTTCCGTGAAGATTTCAAGAAGGATGTCCCCGGAACTCTGAAGCGAGTGCGAGACTACGGTTTTGAGTACGTGGAACTGGCCGGAACCTATGGCCTTCCGCCCACCGAATTCAAGAAGCTCCTGGACAGCTATGGGCTAAAGGCGGTTGCCGGCCATTTTGACTACGGCAGGTTCCAGAAGGACCCCGATGGTCTGGCGCAGGAGGCCAAGACGCTCGGGCTCGAGTACGCCGGCATGGCCTGGATCCCGCACGAGGGGGACTTCGATGAACAGGAATGCAGGGCGGCTGCAGCGGTGTTCAATAAGGCCGGCGAGGCGCTGGCCAGACAGGGGATCAAGTTCTTCTACCACCAGCACGGCTATGAGTTCCAGCCGCATGCTCAGGGCACTCTGCTCGATCTGCTGATGGAGGAGACCAAGCCGGAACTGGTGCAGTTCGAGATGGACACCACCTGGGTCGTGTTCCCGGGACAAGATCCGGTCAAACTCCTGGAAAAGTACAAAAACCGCTGGACCTTGATGCACCTGAAGGATTTGAAAAAGGGCGTCAAAGGCAATCTTTCAGGCGGGACAGATCCGAACAATGATGTGGTCCTGGGGACCGGTCAGATCGACATGCCGGCCGTGCTGAAGGCGGCCCAAAAAGCCGGGGTCAAGTACTACTTCATCGAAGACGAATCGTCCCGCGTCGCAGAACAGGTGCCTCAAAGCCTGAGATTCCTGGAACAAGTCAGGTTTTGATCTGGGGAGCAGGCGTTTACGCCGGCGCTCGGCGGGGGAGTATACGAACATGTTGCGGTCTCCGCCAGTCGCTTCCTTGGTCTGATTTAAGGACCTTTTTCAGTCCAGCCCATGCTGTAGGGGAAAAGCAAAGGCGGCCTGAGTAGTCCAAGACTCCGCGGATATGCGCTGCTGGGGCAGCGTTTATCCGCGGGGCAGCGGGGGGCACACCAATCAGTCGCAACGCCTCCAGTCCGTCACCGGCTTCCGCCACACTCTCAAAAACCCGGCTCCTTCGCCAGGAACAGGCGCAGCTTCCGCCGGGCAGGCCCATTCAGGCACGGCGGACCTCTCGCTCGGTCGATTCGGACTCCGCCCCGGTCTCCGGAGCTGCGGAGAAGGGAAGACGAATGGTGACCCGAAGACCGCCTTCCGGCCTGTCTTGCAGCTTGACCTCGTGGTCCTCGCCGTAAAGATACTCAAGCCGCTTATTCAGGTTGCTCAGGCCCGTGCCGGGCCGAAAGTCGGGAGGCAGACCCGGGCCGTTGTCCTCGACGGCCAGCTCCAGCCAGTGACCCGTTTGAGCGGCGCGCACGCGAACAGCGACAACCTGTGTTCCGGCCGTCCGGTTGAATTTCAGCGAATTTTCGACCAGCGGCTGAAGAAGAAACGAAGGGACCAGCGCGTTCCGGGCGGGGCCGGCGATGTCGATATCGGCCGAGAGCCGGTCGCCGAAACGGGCGCGCATGATTTCGAGGTAAAGCTCAAGCAGCTCGAGGTCGTCGCAAAGGGGCACCACCTGCCGGTCAGCCCGATCCAGTGTTCTTCGCAGCATCTGGCCGAGCAGGGAGATCATGCGGTCGGCGGCAGGGGCGTTTTCGTACATCACCGAACTGATTGTATTAAGCGTGTTGAAGAGGAAATGAGGATTCATCTGTGTCTTCAGGACATCGAGCCGCGCCTGGTTCAGCTCGGCTTCCAATCTCAACGTGCGCCCCTCCCGTTCGCGGTTTGCGACGACGTATGTGTACAGAAGCAGAGCACCGTAGAAAGACCAATAGGCGAGCAAGAACACCTGGAACTCGTAAAGGTAGCGGAAATAAACATTGCCGTAGCCGTATTCGCCGAGATCGAACCACTCGTAAATCCGCAACCGGGCTTCATTGAAAACCGTGGTGTTGACGAGCGAAAAACCAAGAGACGCCGCTACGTGCAGGAGGATCCAGGCCCAGGCGTGCGGCCGCCTGATCGGAAAGCGACGAATGAAGAGGTAGATCAGCGGTATCAGGAGAAGCGTCGAGGCGTGGCCGGTCAACTCCCAGACAAAAGGGTAGAGAAAGGGCAGCCGGTGGTTGTTGGCCAGGTGGCTGAAATACTCGTGACTGGCCTTCCAGAACATGGACAGCGTCAGAATGACGACCACCGCCTTCATGACCAGGCCGAGCGGAGGGAAGTTGTCTGAGGATCTCATCGTCGCCTCCTGGTCAGGACCTCGTAAATCGCCACGCTCGCGGCAAAGGACGGCGCCAGCAGCATTCCGAGTTTCCCGGACCGAGTGGCCATCTGACCAGATAATACCCTACGACCACGATGGCCGTTCGGTGAAGATGAAAGGGGCCAACGGATAACACCAATCACGCCCCGGGACGCGGGCGGTGCGTTCTCGGTTTTTCGGCCGGCCGAAGTCCAGACCCGGTTCTACTAACGTTGTTAAGGGAAGAACTAACGTCGCTTTACGTTAACGTAAACGAGCCGGGCGGGAAGCGCGTCGGGGAGCATGCGAGCGGCGGTCTGTCCCGATTTGGAGTTGCCATGCGTATCCAGCCCCGAATTGTTTCATTTCTTTACCTGAATTTACTGGTCTGGCTGCCGGTTAGCTGATAGAGTTCGCTTGGCGGTCGCCCTTAGCTCTCGGGGGAGGCCGTCCTGGTCGTTTTCCCTAGTGCATCCCGGCTCGTTAGGCACAGAGGGTGACAACGCAGCTCCGGCGGACAAGACGCCGAATGCGGGTAGAGGTGTTTCTACAGTCATGCCTGTTGTGTCTTCCCTAATCACTTAGGAGGAATGGCCCATGAGGAAAACTCTAACGCTTTTCCTGGCGCTCGCTCTCTTGTCCATCCTTTCGTCCCCCGCCTTAGCGCAAGAATCACGCGGCAGTATATTGGGGACGGTCACTGATGCACAGAAGGCGGTTGTCCCAGGAGCCGAGATCGTGGTGACGAACGTGGGCACGAACCAATCTCGCACCACTGTTTCCAATGACGCGGGCTACTACGAGGTCCCGCTGCTTGACCCGGGGGACTACACGGTGAGCGCCGAGCTGGCGGGCTTCAAGAAGTATGTCCGCAGCGGCATTGTGCTGAATGTTGCCAGCAAGGTGAGCGTCGACATCCAGTTGGAGGTCGGCGAGGTTCAGCAGATCGTCGAGGTGACGGCTGCTGCGCCTTTGCTCGAGACGACTTCCGCCTCGGCGGGCCGTATCATCGACACCGAACAGATTGCGAGCTTGCCTTTCTCTGACCTTAACCCGTTTGCCCTGACCGCCATGGCGCCAGGGATGCAGTGGACCGGCCAGCCCGAATACCGGCGCCCGTTCGACAACGGGGGTACGTCAGCGTTCAGCACTGCCGGGGGAGTCGGGCAGAACGAGTACTCGATCGATGGAGCGGTTGTTACCGGCACAGATCGCCGGGTCGGTTTTGTTCCGCCTGCCGACGCCATCCAGGAGTTCAACCTGCAGACCTCGTCGTTTGATGCTTCAACCGGCCATACCTCGGGAGCAGTCGTCAACGTGATGAGCAAGAGCGGCACCAACGCGTTCCACGGGACTCTTTACGATCAGCATTGGCAGCAGCGCTGGAACGCAACCCCTCACTTCACACGGATTGCCTGGGAGAAGGCAGGAGATAAGAACGCCCCCAAGCAGGCGCCCGGACGATCCAATCAGTTCGGCGCGACCCTCGGCGGTCCTGTGCGGATTCCCTGGCTCTATAACGGGACGGACAAGTTCTTCTTTTTCTTCAGCTACAACGGCATCTATCAGAGCAAAGCTGAGACGACGGATTCCATCTGGAGAAATGTCCCGAAAATGGCTTGGAGAAACGGCGACTTCTCCGACCTTCTGGCCTTGGACCCGGCGAAATACACGATTTACGACCCACGGACGGCGCGGCTCGAAGGCGGGAAGGTGGTCAGAGATCCTTTCCCGGGCAACAAGGGGATACCGATTCTGAATCCCCTGTACAAGTTCTACGCCAAGCTCTATCCCGTTCCCAACGATGTTCCCGGGGCTGTGACTCCTGAGGGCGAAAACAATTACTACGCCGCCAACATGCCCAAGGACGAGAAGTTCAACTCCATCCTGAACCGCTTGGACTACAACATTTCCGACAATCACCGGCTGTATGGAAAGTGGTTCTGGAACCACCGGCTGGCCGATGAATACGACTGGACTTACGAGACCATGCGAGGTCTGCATGCCAACGGCCTGACCAGAATTAACAAAGGCGGAAGCGGCGACTGGACGTGGACGATAAATTCCAACTGGATCTTCCAGCTCGGTCTCAACTATGCCCGCTTTAACGAAGGTAACGACAGCCCGGTCAGGACCCAGTTCAAGCCGTCCGATGTTGGGCTGCCGGCATACCTGGATGAGCGAGCTGCCGATCTGCACATGATGCCACGCCTGGATTTCGACACCATAGAGGACTTCAGCAGCAGCTGGCCGGCGATTCACACCCGGGCGAGCACGGGCGAGCTTCGGTTGGCGCTGGTCTCGATTCTGGGCGCTCATTCTGTCAAGTACGGGTACAGCGAGCGCCGGTACTGGACGGCGAGGTCTGGGCCGGGCAATACATCGGGGAATTTCCAATTCCGGCGAGACTTCATGCGCAAGGACGACCAGGACACCAAGGCGTCGCACCTCGGTCTTGAATGGGCCTCGTTCATGATGGGGCTTCCAAACGCCATCAATATCGACCGTAACGACTCGGCCTTCCTGTCGACCCGTTTCCGGTCCTTTTACATCCAGGACGACTGGCGTTTGAACTCGAAACTCACCTTGAATTTAGGGCTTCGGTACGAGCGTGAAGGCGGGATAACCGAGCGTTTCAACCGCGCGCTGAGCGGCGAATTCGATCCCACGATTGTGCTTCCAATAAGCGCAGCGGCGGAGGCGGCGTACGCCAAGATCTACGCGGACAACCAGGCATCGTCCAAACCGATTCAGGGACTCCCGACTCCCGACCAGTTCAAGGTCCTGGGCGGCACCCATTACCTGGGCGAGATCAATAACGACTTCACCGACGGGACGCACCATTTCCTGCCGCGTCTGGGCCTGGTTTACCGCTTGCTGGACAAGACGGTCATACGGCTGGGTTACGGCTGGTACTACGACACTCTTAATGCTCACAATGCCGCCGTACAATCCAACAATATCTTCAACGACGGCTTCAGCCAGCCGACCGGGACCACCCTGTCGAACGACCGCGGCCTGACTTTCTGTTGTGGTGTCGGCGCGGCCGGGAGCCTGAGTGCGACGTCCAATCCTTTCATCGACCCATTCCCGGTGCGGGCTGACGGTACGCGATTCGACGAGCCGATCGGCAATGCGCTCGGTCCCATGATCAGGACTGGCCGGGGCTGGGGCAGGAGCGATCGTCCGCCGTATCCTCGCGATTTTGAACCGGCCTTCCAGCAACGGTGGCGATTCGGTATCCAGCACCAACTGTGGTCGAACATGGTCGTCGAGGGCTCCTACAACGGCGCCTACTCCCGGACGCCGCAACAGTACCGCATCGATTTCCTGCCGGAGCAGTACTGGGAGCATGGCAACAAGCGCAACGATGATCGGGACAAGGACCTGAACTCCAACGTTCCCAATCCGTTTAACATCAAGTATTTCTCAGATCTGCAGACAAGTAATCCTGCTCTTTACAAGTGGATGTCCACTCAGGGCTTCTACACAGGAACCACAATTCGCAAGCATGAACTGCTTCGCAGTTTCCCGCAAATGGGAGATCTATACGGCATCCGTCCCGGAGACAGCTTCAAGAAGGTTCGCGGGGTCAATCAGTACCATGACTATCAACTGTCGATGGAGCGGAGAATGTCCAATGGCTTTTCGATGAGCTTTGCTTATACGCACACTTTTAATGCGAAAGAAAAGGACTGGTTGGCGAACGAGTTTGATTCGGGCGTTTCGTGGAGGCCGACTGACCAGTTGAGCCCGAACCGGTTCATGTGGCAAACGATTTTGCAGCTGCCTTTCGGTCGCAACGGGCGCTGGGCCAAGGAAGGGGTCCTCGAGAAGATCGCGGCGGGCTGGGAAATGAGCTGGATCTGGCAGTGGCAGGACGGGATCCCGCTCAGTTTCGGCAACCGCTTCTTCTATGGAGACATGAACAAACTCAAGGACATCTGGAAACACGAAGAAACATTCAGCAAGGATGTCCACCAGTGGTTCAGCAAGGACATCACTTGGAACCCGCACCCCACTTATTTCCCGGAACAATACGCTTACTGCCAGCAACTCCTCAGCACGGCCACCCCGGACGTCAACAAATGCGATCCGCCGGCGAGCTTCGTCGGATTCGAGGGCCGCAGCGCAAAGCAGCCCGGTAATTTCCATATACGGATGACTCCGGAGCGCTTCCCCGACCTCCGTCGCGACGGCATCGACAACTGGGACATCAAGGTCCAACGCCGGATCAGCATACGGGAACAGGTTAACGTGCGGCTCTCGGTGGACCTGCTCAACGCCTTCAATCACACGAATTTCAGTGACCCGAACCGGGATCCGACCAGCCCGGCGTTCGGCCAGACCACGTCACAGCGCGGCCTGAGCCGAATTATCCAGCTCAACCTGAGGATCGATTTCTAGTTCCTGTTCCCGCAAGTAGGTCCGGCATTCCTGCCGGACCTACTGCCTTGCTCACCCGGTCCCGCCCGCGCTAAGCGCGGCAGTGCTATCACCCCTTCGAACAGAGCCGAGCGCAGCGTCCGAAACAGAGCCGCAAGCGTAGCGCTTGCGGCTCTCTGGACTTTGGCGAAAGTATACAGATGAATCAACTGGAACCGCTGCTGTGTGGCTGTAT
>JBHGBF010000112.1:0-16666 GCA_041946865.1 Acidobacteriota bacterium
GCACCGGCCTCTCTCCTCGTTGCTGCCACACTCCGAACAAAAAACTGAGGGGTTACCATTCGGCCAACCCAACCATTGACGATCAGGCCAGGGATGGCCGACCATAAAAGATTGACCTGCGGCGAAGCGGGAAGCGAGTGGCGACCGAACCGTCGCGAATCACAAACGTGTTGCGGGGTGTTATGGATATTCATGTCGTAGAGACTGCGCTGCCTTCTGTACTTGTGATTGAAACAGACTTTGTCCGCGATGAGAGGGGATTCTTTATCGAGGCGTATCACCGCAGGCGTTACGCAGAGCACGGGATTACCGGGGAATTTGTCCAGGATAACCATTCCCGTTCAGGCAGGAACGTCCTGCGCGGGATTCATTACCAGGACATGCGGGCGCCGATGGCGAAACTGGTCAGGTGCACCGTCGGCCGGATCTACGATGTCGCCGTGGATCTGAGGGTCGGATCGCCCACTTTCGGCAAGTGGGTCAGCGTCGAGCTGTCCGCCGAAAACATGAAGCAGATCCTGGTTCCATCCGGGTTCGGGCACGCCTTCCTGACGCTGAGCGAGGTGGCGGAAGTGCAGTACAAGTGCACCGCCTATTACACTCCTGAAGCCGAAGGAGTGATTGCCTGGAATGATCCCGACCTGGCCATCTCCTGGCCCTGCTGCGAACCGGTCTTGTCAGCCCGTGACCGCCGGGGCATGTGGCTCAAAGACTACCTGGAAAGGCCGGCGTTCCAGTTTTAAATTACCGGTTACCGGTTACCCAGTTGAATGCGCCTCCCGATCCGTTCGTAGTCCCGCCTTCAGGCGGGCCTTTTCAGAGCCATATGCAGGATCTGCGTTTGTAAAGCCCGCCTGAAGGCGGACGGCGGAACATCGACCGGTCCGAGGACCTTTTTTTCAACACCCGGGGCTGCGTGCGGGGCTCTTTTTCTACCCCGGGAATTTCTGCGAGATTTCGTCCCAATCAGACTGCGGGACCTTGAGGAACTCCTCGACGACCTTCTCGTCGAATTGGGTGCCGGCGTTCGCGATGATGGCGGTACGGGCGACATCCGAGCTCATCGCCTCCCGGTAGGGCCGCGTGGAGGTGATTGCGTCGTAGGCATCGAGGACCGCGAAAATCCTGGCTTCGAGCGGGATCTGGTCGCCTTTCAACCCCTGGGGATATCCGGTGCCGTCCCACTTTTCGTGATGGCAGAGCACCATCCACGCCACCCGGTCCAGGAACTTGACCCCCTGCAGGATCTCGTGGCCGATGCTCGGGTGTTTGCGGATGTAGGACCACTCCTCCTGCGTGAGCTTTCCTGGCTTCAAGAGAATGCTGTCCGGAACCCCGATCTTTCCGATGTCATGCAGCAAAGCGCCCCGGGCCAGGTCCATGAGCTGAAGGGTATCGAACTCGAACTGCTGGGCGAGACGCAACGTGTAGGCCTGAACTCGTTGTGAGTGGCACTGCGTTTCGTGTCCCCGGGCGTCCAGCGCCTTGATCAGCACTTCCAAAGTTGTCTTGTGCTGGTCTTTCAAATCGTGAAGGGCGGTCGACAGGGCAAAGGCCTTCTTGCGAACCAGTGCCTCCAGATTCTGCGAGATGCGCTTACTCTCAAGCCGGGTGCGCCTTAACTGGAGCGCGCGCTTGACGCTTTCGGCCACCTGCTCGAGATTGAAGGGCTTTATGATGTAGTCATAAGCCCCTTGCTTCATGGCATAAATCGCCGTATCGATATCGGCGATGGCGGTGACAATAATGGTGGCGACGTCAGGGAAACGCTGCGCGATTCCTTCCAGAAGTTGAAGGCCGTTGACCTCGGGCATCCGGATGTCGGCAACCACCAGTGAGAAGCTTCCGCTGGCGAGTTTTATCAAGGCATCGCGCCCGCTGGCCGCCAGGTCGCAATCATAACCCTCGTTGCCGAGATACTCTGAGAGAAGGTTTCGAACGAGGGGTTCGTCATCCACAACCAGTATCCGATCCTGTGGAAGAGTCAAAGATCCGGTCTGCGGAAGATTCATAACTCCTCTAGCTTAAAAGCAAATCAAAGCTAATAGACTTTGTATCGTATGGAGGGGGTGGATAAACGGTAGTATCGCCCTCCCCCGTCATAACCTGCGTAGAAGCGGCGGCTGAGAACAGCCCCGCTTCGGCCACGCAAGAAAATAACCCTTTTCGCCAACGCAGGCAAGCTGTAATTTTGTGATCTCAATCGCACAGAAAAGTGAGGCGCCGGGAGCCCTGCCAACGGCCCGCTCCCCTCTTTGTCGCTGCCTGCGGCTCACCGGGAGGGGTCAACAGCAACGGCGGGCCGGGTGTTGGCGGGAGCGGTCAGCCGGGCCAGGATAGCCTGGGCGATTTTCTGAAGCGGGGCGACTTCTGTGACGGCCTGGAGTTTGATCGCCTCCTTGGGCATGCCGAAGACGACGCAGGTGTCTTCGTCTTGCACGATGGTTGTCCCCCCGCTCTCGCGGATGGCCAGCAGTCCCTTGGCCCCGTCTGCGCCCATTCCGGTCAGAAGAACTCCGATGGCGTTGCTCCCTACCTTGGAGGCAACGGAATAGAAGAGCACGTCGACGCTGGGTCGCTGATGGTGGACCATGGCGCCGTCTTTGACCCGGACGATATACTCACCTGCTTCTTTTTGCACGATGAGATGGCGATTCCCGGGGGCCACCAGCGCCAGTCCTTGCCTGATGCGATCGTTGTCTCGAGCCTCTCGAACCTGCATTTCGCAGACTTCGTTGAGTCGCTCGGCAAAAGTTGCGGTGAAGTGTTCCGGCATGTGCTGGACGATAACCACGCCGGGGCAGTTGGCGGGAAGACCGATCAGCACTTTCTCGATGGCTTGGGTCCCGCCGGTGGAGGCCCCGATGGCGATGACCCGGTTACTGATACCCGGCGAAACGGGCAGCGGAGCGGCGGTTTTGACCGAGTTCGGATCGGGTCCGATGTTCGCTGATGGCCGGGCGCCGGCGGCGATCCGAATCGCCCTGACCAGCTGGCGGCCTACATCCGGGACCGAGTAGCGGGAGCCCGGCTTGCTGATGACCTCGACAGCGCCCAATTGCAGGGCGCGCACGGCCGATGCGCTGCCCTCCGGCGTCAGGGAGCTGACTATGACCACAGGTGTCGGGTAATGCTTCATCAGCTTGGCGAGAAAAGAGAGCCCGTCCATCCTCGGCATCTCGACGTCGAGCGTGATGACGTCGGGGTGCAGTTTGACGATCTTATCCCTGGCGACGTAAGGGTCGATGGCTGTGCCCACCACCTCGATGTCTCGGTATTTCGACAGCTCGTCCGAGAGCACCTTGCGGACCACAGCTGAATCGTCAACGACCAGGACGCGTATCATTGCTGCTCTTGCGGCGAATCAATCAGGAAAAGGAGGAGATCGGCCCGGCCTTCCTCGAGCCCGACTTGAACCTCTGCGACCGGCTTCAACGAAGCGACGGGAGCCAGCGGTTCGTCCTGGCTCATGGCTCTCGGGGTCTTCAGCTGGAACACCTTCTTGGCGCCTGCCAGGGAAGGGAGGAGATTGCCGCAGATAATGTTGGCGATTTCTCCCAAAGCATCCCTCTGCAGTTTTGGAGCAGGAGGTTCCAGCTCACCCATCATGTTGGCAGCGAGGACCGGGAGAACGCCTCCGCACATCCGAACCACCAGCCTTCCGGCACAGGGTCCTTCAAAGTCGACACAGCCCTGCGCGTCCACCGCAGCATATTTCTGCAGCGGGTCGAGATCGGATGAAGGAAACATGAAGCCAAGTTCTTCAAAAGTCAAAGCCGCTGCCCGATACAGGGCTTTTGCTATCTTGTCGTTCATCGATGACTCCCGTAGCACGAAGAATCGCCTGCCTTAGTGTCTCAGGCGTGAAGGGCTTGTGAACGAAAGCCACGCCTTTTCTTTGGACGTTCTCTATTCGAGTTTCACTGCTCTCCGTTGACACCACGATTATGGAAAGATCCGACGTCTCCGGGTTCTGCCTGACCTTGTCAATCATGTCCATGCCGTCCAGGACAGGCATGTTGATGTCGATCAGGGCAAGGTCGACCCAGTTCTCATCCAACACCCGCAGTGCTTCCTCTCCATCTTTGGCCTCGTAGATCTGCCCCAAAGCGACACCGCTCAGATGCAGCGTCTTTATGACAATCGCACGCATGACCGCGCTGTCGTCTACCACAAGGACGTTCAACGCCATTGCTTACCCCCTTTCGGGTTACGCGTTACAAGTCGTAACCCGCAACCCGTAACTGGTAACCCGCAACCCGAAACCGTAACCGCAGCCGTAACCTGCTAGAGAACCGATTCAGCGCCATTTGCTTTCACCCGGACCTGCCCGGTGTTGATATCCAGAGCCAGAGTGCGGGAGTGATGTCCTCCCACATCGTGGCCCTGAAGCAGGAGCCCGTTGCGCCACAGCAGCTTTCTGAGGACCAGGAAGTTACGTCTTCCGATTTCGAACCGGTCTTCGACACTGCCGCTGACATTCGCACCGCCTGCGACCTTGATCAGGAGTCTCTCCCGACTGGCGCCCGCGTCGTAGCACTTATGGAAGAGAATCGGGACACCCGTGTCGACAAACATGCAAGGGTTTTCCTTGGCCTTGGCCGGGTCGATGGTCGACAGCGGCAGCATGACGTGGAGGAGCCCACCCACCTGTGACGTGGGGTCGTAAATGGCGACTCCCAGACAACTGCCGAGCGCGTACGTGACCAGGACATCATCCGGATTACTGGAGACCCGCATGTCTGCGATACCAACTATATGCCTCACACTAACCTACTCCACCACTGGTTTGGCTGCCGGTCATCATTTTACGTAAACCGCGGGCTGAGCATAGTGAAACTTGTGGGGAAAAGTGGTCAGGCTCTCCGAATGCCCGACCAGGAGCAGTCCGCCGGGCGCGAGGAGGTCCCAGAAACGGTTGACCAGCGTTTCTTGCGTCGGTTTATCGAAGTAAATCATCACATTGCGGCAGAAGATAACGTCAAAAGGCCCCTTCATGGGCCAGTGATCCATCAGGTTAAGCCGGGCCAGGCGGACCATCGACCTGACGTCCTGCTTGAGCTGGTAAAAGCGCGGCTCCTTGTTCTGGCAGCAGACGAAATATTTCTGTCGCCAGAGACCGGGGACGTCCTGGATCGTCTCTTCTTCGAAGACGGCTTCCCGGGCTCTCTGCAGCATGCGAGTGGAGATGTCCGTGGCGAGAATTCGAATGTCCCAGCGCGCGCGGTCAGGAAACTCTTCGCTCAGCAGGATCGCCAGCGAGTAAGGCTCCTCTCCGGATGAGCAGCCGGCGCTCCACAGGCGCAAACTGCACGGCTTCTCCTTGTAGACCGGCAGGAATGCGTCCCGCAGGTAGTTGAAATGATGTATCTCCCGGAAAAAATTGGTCTTGTTGGTCGTCAGAGAATCCACCATCGTGGTGATTTCTGCCGGGTTGGCCTCAAGGTGTTTGAGGTATTCCTCAAAGGTCTTGAGGCCGAGGGCGCGCAGCCTTTTGACGAGCCTGGTTTTGACCAGTCCTTCTTTGCCGGCCACCAGATTGATGCCGCAGACCTGGTGCAGCATGGTGCGGATCCGGTCAAACTGTGCAGGGGTCAAGTTTGGGATCAGGAGCTCGGTATTGACAAAGAAAAGCTCAGGCTGCATGGGTACTGACCGGCTGACGGCTGACGTCCCTGAAGCGCAGGCGTTTTGCCCGCTTATGCAGGGAGCCCGTCGGTCGTGCCGACGGCTCATAGCAGGCAGGATGCCTGCGCTCCCCGGGAGTCAGCCGAGAGCGGCGTGAGTCTCCTTTAGAACTCCTGCAAAATCCCCGCGTCACTGTCGTCCAGAGGGATCACCTTGCTTGGATCGGCTGCCTTCCCGACGGTTTGGGCCGGCTTTGTCACTGCTGGCTTGGGAGAAGGCAGGATCCGAGACGCTCTGGCGGGCATTTTCGGCGGCAAAGCTTTGGCCGGTGTCCGCGGTGTCGCTGCTGCCGGAGCAGTCAGGGCGGGCCGTTTGGGCGCTGGATTCAGATTCAGGCGGTAGTGGGAGAGGACGCGCTTCATTTCTTCGGCCTGTCCGGCCAGCTCTTCGGCGGCGCTTGCCGACTCCTCGGAATTGGCGGCAGTCTGCTGGGTCAGCAGGTTCATTTGCTCCACGGCACTTGTAATCTGATCGATCCCTTCACTTTGCTGATCGGACGCGGCCGCCATTTCGGCCATGACTTCGCTGACCTTGCGGACCTGCTGGTTGATCTCGTCGAGGTTGGAAAGGACCTCCTGGTTGATCGCAACACCGCCCTCGGCGTTTTTCACTGATTCTTCGATCAGGTTTGCCGTATTCTTGGCGGCTTCGGCGCTGCGCATGGCGAGGTTGCGAACCTCTTCGGCTACTACGGCAAAGCCCTTGCCGGCGTCACCCGCACGGGCCGCTTCGACCGCTGCATTCAGGGCAAGCAGGTTGGTCTGGAAAGCAATCTCATCGATGGTCTTGACGATTTTGGCGGTCTCGTCGCTGGAGGCCTTGATCCGGTCAATGGCTTCGGACAGCCGGCGCATGCTTTCTACTCCGCGGTCCGCACTGCGTCGTGCCCCGTCGGTCAGGCCTTTGGCCTCTTTGGCGTTTCCCGTGGCCTGCTTGGTCATTGCGGCCATTTCCCGGAGGCTGCTCGAGATTTCCTCGAGCGAGCTGGCCTGGGCAGAGGCACTTTGCGCCAGGTTGTGGCTTCCGCCGCTGATTTCGCTGGCGGCTGAGGCCACCTGCTCTGCTGAAACCGCGACTTGTGAGAATCCCTGGTCCAGCCGGTTCATGGCGGCGTTCAGGGCGTTCTTGATCTTTACCAGATCACCTCGGTATTCCGATTTGACACGGGCGGTCAGGTCGCCTTCGGCCAGGGTCGTCAGCACTTCCGCTGCGTCGTCAAGCGGCGCGAGGAGCGCTTCAACCGCAGCGGTGATCGACTGCAGGATATCCCGATAGCAGCCCTTCGCGTCACCGTATCCGGTCTGTCCCACGAGTCGGCCCTCGGCCGCAGAGCGGCTCAGCCTCTGAGCTGCGCTCGCCAGGTTTCGCACGGACTCTACGATTCGCTTCAGAGAGTGGGTGATCTCATCGCGATCGTTCTTCGGTTTCAGGTCGATGGATATGTCGCCTTCGCTGACCTTGCGGAGAACAACCAGCATCTGCTGGAAGTCGTCGGCGAGCGAATCTACGAGGTTGGCCAGAGCTCCGATTTCGTCCTCGCGGTGGAACTTGAGGCGCCGGCTGGTTCTGCCGAGGATGACCTCCTGGAGAGTTGTGACGGCCTGCGCAAGCGGCTGAGCGATGGAGCGGGAGAGCAGGAAGCCAAGCCCGGCAGTGACGGCGCAAATCAAGACCGTTGTCCAGAGAATGGCGGTTGCCGCGGTTTCCTGCTGCGACTTCAGGCTGGCGACTTTTTCACCAAGACCAGAGGAGCCGGGCTCGAGATGGGCGATTGTTTCGCCAAGGCTGTTGAGGCCCGTATAGGCAACAAAGCCCACGAAAGCCGCGCAGAGAGCGACGAAGAGAAAGCCGTAAAGCAGTTTGACTCCAACTCTCAAGTTATTCATGACGGTCACGCCTCCCCCAACTGCCCGCTGCCCACAGCTCCCGGTCTGCCCCGCCAGAACAATCCTCCCAGCCAGTGAGCCGGTCAAGCGGGCAGGGGGCAGCCGGATTTCCTGCCTATTTCGTCGTTGTTCCCTGGTCCGACGCGGCCTCGGTGGCGACCGCGGACACGGAGCGGACATCGATCACTTCCTGGGTTGACAGGACCTTGTCGATGTCGAGCAGCAGCCTGACTCTTTCGGCCGCCTTTCCGATTCCCAGGAGATAGTCGGTCTGCACGTCCGTCCCGAAATAGGGCGGGTCGTCGATTTCCTGGGAGGCGATGTCGAGTACTTCGGACACCTTGTCCACGATGATCCCCATCTCGACACCCTGGGCCTGGACGACAATGATGCAGGTTTCTTCGGTCTGCTCCTTCGCTTCCATGGCGAACTTCAGCCGCAGGTCGACGACGGGAATCACCTTGCCGCGCAGATTGATCACGCCGCGAATGAAGTGCGGTGTGCGAGGCACACGTGTGATGGGCATCATGCCGATGATTTCGTGTACCTTGAGAATTTCGAGCCCGTATTCTTCGCTTGCGAGGAAAAAAGTCAGGAACTTGCCCCCCGGCCTGGGAGCCTGGGTCGTAGCCTTCTGGTACTTCGACTCTTCTGATGGTACCCGATTGGAGCTCTCACTCATCGCGCGTTCACCTCCCTGCAAAAGCCGATCTCTAATTTTGACCCGCCTGGGCGCCGGTTGCCTCCAGCACCGCCTTTTCCGCACCGCTGGTGACTTGCCGGGCCAGGGAGACGAGTTCCATCGTATCCAGGATCAGCCCAACCTTGCCGTCTCCGAGAATTGCGCCTCCCGAGATCCCTTGAATCTTCCCCAACCCCCGGCCCAGAGATTTTGCGACGACCTGCTGCTGCCCGAGCAACTCGTCGACAAGCAAGGCGCAGCGCCGGTTTCCGTCACCGACGACCACTAAAAGGCCTTTGGTCGGATCTTCAACCGCACCCTTGATGTCGAACAGCCGGTGGAGCCGGAACATGGCCATCAGCTCGCCCCGCAGCATGACCAGTTCACCGCGGCCGGCCACTGTGAACAGGGCTGATGGGCTGGGACGAAAGCTGACCTGGATATTCACGGTGGGTACGATGTAGTACTCCTGTCCCACCTTCACCTGCATTCCGTCGGTGATGGCGAGAGTCAGGGGGAGTCGCAGCGAGAACTTGCATCCGTTGCCGGGAGAGGAGCTGATTTCAATGCGTCCCCGCAAGGCTTCGACGTTGCGCTTTACGACGTCCAGCCCCACGCCGCGGCCCGACACGTCGGTCACCTCGGTCGCCGTCGAAAACCCGGGCTCGAAAATCAGGTTGTAGACGTCGAGCTCGGACAGGCCTTTGTCTGATTCAATGAGCCCCGTCTGAAGTGCGGTCCGAATGATCTTCTCTCGTTCCAGGCCGCGGCCGTCGTCACTCAGCTCGACCACTACGTTGCCCCCCGAGTGGAAGGCCTTCACGCCGATCAAGCCGGAGCGCGGTTTACCCAGCTTCTCCCTTTCCTCAGGAGACTCGATGCCATGGTCCACGGCGTTGCGCACCATATGGATCAACGGGTCGGTGATCAGATCAACCATGTTGCGGTCGATTTCCGTATCTTCGCCCTGCACTTCGAAGTCGATGATCTTGGCGCTCTTCCGTGCCAGGTCTCTGACCACGCGAGCGGTCTTCTGAAACGTGGCGCGGAAAGGAACCATGCGCATCGACATGCTCAAGTCCTGCAACTCCCGGACAATCTTCCCGGCATGACTGATCTTCTTCCCCAGCTCATGGTGAGCGCCGTCGTTGACCGTTGCATCTTGAGCCACCATCGACTGGGCGATCACCAGCTCACCGACCATGTCGATCAGCCGATCAAGCCGCTCGGTTCTGACCCGCACGGTCGATTCGGTGCTTTTCTCGCCGGCCGCAATGCGCTGCTGCGCCCGCAATGCTTTGGCAACGTCGGTCAGAGAAGCGGCTTTCGAGCGCACAAGGGCAATGCCCAGAGGCTCATCTCCCTGCTGAGCCGCCACCTGGTCGACTTTTTCCCGATCCGCTTTTTTCGCGGCGACAAGGATGTCTCCGATCCGCATCGGCTCAGGCGGAGCCTCCGCCAGGGTCTCTGGAAAACGCTCGGTCTCAGCCCGTTTCAGCAACCCAAGGAGCTCCTCGTACCCCGAAGGCAAGGCCATTGGCTTGCCTCGCGTGGCCTGCTCCACCTGTTCGACCAGCCCCTTCAGGGTGTCAACCGAGCGCAAGGCCAGGTCGGCGTAACCGCCGCTGAAACGGATTTCCCGGTTTCGCACCTTGCTGAGCAGTGACTCGGCGTGATGAGCGATCTCGGTAAGGGGTTTAAGCCCCAGAAAGCCGGAGGTTCCCTTGATTGTGTGGAAGGCCCGGAAGACGGTGTTGACCGCTTCCATTTTCTCGGGATCGACCTCCAGCGAGAGAAGAGCCGATTCCGCCTCGGCGATGAACTCCCGGCTCTCGGTCACGAACTCCCCGAGCAACTCCAGATCCGCGTCTGCCGGCAGAATGAGCTCCGGACGCGGACCTGGTTCGTCTGGCGCCTGACCCAGTTCTTCGGCCTCTTCCTGCCGGGTGATCTCTTCGATGGCGAAGGCCACCTGCTGCAGAACGGCATCGGGATTATCGCCGCCGGACTCGGCCAAAGCGAGCAGTTTGCTGCCCGCCTCCCGCAAAACGTTAGCCGTTTCCGGGTCGGCATAGCCGGCCGCAAGCTCTTGAAGGCTGTCACCCAGCCTCCGGCAGCCGGCCAGATTCTGGGCGTCCATCTGGACGAGCAAGGCCGCGACGTCATGAAGACCCAGTGCGGAAGCAGGCGCGGGCAATTCGGACGTGTCTGCGCCACTGGCCGGGGCCTCAACGGGCGTGCTTGCGGCCGGGGATGTGGTCAGCGCCTCGACAACTTCCTGTCCAGTCTTCTCGAGGGCGTCGAGATTCTCACGGAGGGCCGAAAAGCAGTCCTTCAAAAGGGTGGCGTCATCGGCCCCGACCTCGCCCGAAGGTGTTCCGATTCGCTGGAGAACCAGCCCTGCCGCATCCGCGATACTCTCGATCTTCTTGAGGTTCAGGCTTTGGGCCTCGCTCTTGAGCGCCTGGAAGGCAGTCAAGAACCCGGAGGCTAATTCATCGGACGGTTTGGAGATGAAGGCCGGAAGCTTCTTTTCGAGTCCGGCAAGCTCCTTGCGGGTGTCTTTCAGGAACCTTTCGACCGTTTCATTCATAGGTGCCGTCGCCCCCGTCTGACCGTGCTCAGTATATGTATTCGATAGGAAAAGCGCTACAGAAAGGTGAGAGGAGGGGGCAGCCGACAAGGCCCGGGAACAAATGGCCTTACCCGACCGCAGCCGCAAAGCTCGCGTAAGGATCCTCCCAGAGGCGGTCCGTTGGACCGACGGTATTCCCAGACGGGACGCTGATTAGCTTTTCGGCCTCCAGCGCAAAACCGGGGTCCGGGCGGCGCGGGTCTCGTCCAGCCGGGTGACTTTCGAGGAAACCGGCGCCCCGGTGACCTTCTGCGGTTCGTTCATTGCTTCGTTGTGGATCTGAATCATTGCTTCAACGAACTGATCCAGCTCGCCTTTGCTGGCGCTTTCTGTCGGCTCGATCATCAAAGCGCCATGAACGATCAATGGGAAATAGACGGTCGGCGGATGGAATCCCAAATCAATCAGGCGCTTGGCGATGTCCAGCGTTTTGACGCCTTGTCTTTCCTGCCGCTTGTCGGAAAAGACGACTTCGTGCAGCGAAGGAGTCTGGTACGGGAGGTCGAAGTGGTCCAGCAACCGTTGGCGAATGTAATTGGCGTTGAGGACTGCGATTTCCGAAATCTCCTTCAAGCCGTCGGGCCCGCAGCTCAGGATATAGGCCAGTGCTCGAACCACCATGCCGAAGTTCCCGTAGAAGGCGTGGAGCCTGCCAATCGAGTGCGGGCGGTCAAAATCCAGACGATAGCTGTCGCCGTGTCGTTCGACGACCGGAACCGGCAGATACGGGACCAGAGGCTCGCGACAAGCGACTGGTCCGCTCCCCGGGCCGCCGCCGCCGTGTGGCGTGGAGAAAGTCTTGTGGAGATTCAAATGGAGCACGTCAATCCCCATGTCTCCCGGCCGGGTGTGACCGAGAAGAGCATTGAAATTGGCGCCGTCCATGTACATTAATCCGCCGGCGTCGTGGACAATCCCGGCGATTTCCTCGATTCGGCTCTCGAAAATCCCCAGCGTATTCGGATTGGTGAGCATGAGGCAGGCGACTTCCTCGGTCATCTTCTGCCTGAGCTGAGCCACGTCGATCTGGCCTGTCTCGTCCGACGGGATCGATATCACCTCGTATCCGGAAATGGTCGCGCTCGCCGGATTGGTGCCGTGCGCGGAATCGGGGATCAGGACGTACCGGCGCGGATTATGCCTGGCGGCATGGTAGGCCCGGACCATGAGGATGCCGGTCAGCTCGCCCTGTGATCCTGCTGACGGCTGCACGGTCACGCCATCCATCCCGGTGATTTCTTTGAGCAACTCCTGCACGCGGTGCATGATCTCGAGGTTCCCCTGGGCCAGTGAGGCCGGGACCATCGGGTGGACCCCGGCCAGCCCGGGCATTCTGGCCACTCGCTCATTGAGCTTCGGGTTGTACTTCATGGTGCACGAGCCCAACGGGTAGAGCCCCATGTCGACGTGGTAATTCCAGGTTGACAGCCGGGTGTAATGCTTGATGACTTCGACCTCGCTGATCTCCGGAAAGCCGCAGATATCTTCGCGTATCAGGCCCGCATCGAGGATCCCCTCGAGCGGGACTTCGTCGACGTCAAGAGCGGGAAGGGAATAGGCTTTCTTGCCCGGCGCGGATTGCTCGAACAGCAGTGGCTCATTGAGATTAACAACTGTGTTTGTGCGGTTCATAGTCATTTCGAGTTGAACACCCGTGCGAATGTGTCCATCTGCGATCGAGTCACCTGCTCGGTCACACAGACCAGCATCTGGTCGGCCCTGTTCGGGTAGTGTGCCCCGAGAGGCAGGCCGCCAATGATGCCCTCTTGAGCCAGACGCTCGTTGATCCGTTCCGGATCGTCCGGGCAGCGGACGGTAAACTCATTGAAGCAAGGCCCGTCGAAGACCAGATGATCGGCCAGAAGTGAGCGCAGGTAGTGGGCCTTGCGCAGGTTCTGTTGGGCCAGATCACGCAGTCCTTTTCTGCCGAGCGTCGCCAGAAAAACGGCGCATATGAGCGCACACAGGCCCTGATTGGTGCAGATGTTCGAAGTCGCTTTCTCGCGGCGGATATGCTGCTCGCGGGTCGAAAGCGTCAAGACAAAACCCCGCCGGCCCTGGTTGTCAATGGTTTCGCCGACCACACGGCCGGGCATTTGCCGCTTGTACTGGTCTCTGCAGGCGAACAGGCCGAGATAAGGGCCGCCGAAACTGAGCGGTATGCCGAAAGATTGCCCCTCGCCGGCCACAATATCCGCACCCTGTTCCCCAGGGGGCTTGAGCAGGCCGAGTGAAAGCGCTTCAGTCACCACGACCACCAGTACTCCGCCTGCCGCCTTGACCAGGGGTGCAATGCGCGCGAGATCCTCGATCACTCCGAAGAAGCTGGGTGACTGGATGATTACCGATCCGCAATATTCCCGAAGCTGTTCCTCGAGAGAAGCAGACTCAACCCGGCCGTCAGGCGCCTGCTCCAGCTCCCTCACCTGAAGGTCGAGATTACGCACATACGTGTTCAGGACCCGGCGATACTCGGGATGCAGGCCGGGCGCCACAAGGATGCACTTCTTACCGGTGACCCGGGCGGCCATGAGGGCCGCCTCGGCCGTTGCACTGCTGCCGTCGTACAGGCTCGCATTGGCGACATCCAGGCCCGTTAACTGGCAGATGAGAGTCTGGTACTCGAATATCGATTGAAGGGTGCCTTGGCTGATCTCGGGCTGGTAAGGCGTGTAGGCCGTATAGAATTCCGAGCGCGAAATCACCGTGTCGATGACAGTCGGCGAGAAATGGTTATAGGCCCCGGCCCCCAGAAAGCACGCGTAAGATTGCGTCGAGGCATTCGTTTTCGCCAGCGCCTCGAAGTAGTTCAACACGTCCGACTCAGCCATGGCCGGAGGGACTCTCAGCGGGCCGGAAAGACGCAGGTTCGACGGGATGCTGCGGAAAAGCTCATCTTCCCGGGAAAGACCGAGGAGCTCGAGCATCTGTTTGCGTTCTTCGGGTGTTAACGAGATGTAGCGCATCCTACTCTCCCACTTCCTCCGTCAGATACTTCTCGTAATCCTGAGCCGGCATCAGATTGTGCAACTCCGTGGTGTCGTCCAGACTCATGCGGACGATCCAGCCCTTCCCGTAGGGGTCCTGATTAAGCGTCTCCGGAGAATCGGCCAGAACGGAATTGACCTCGATGACCCGGCCGGAAATGGGAGAGTAAACCTCGGAGACAGCCTTGACGGACTCGACCGATCCGAGAGCCTGCCCGGCGCTAAACCGGCTGCCGGATTCCGGGAGCTCCACGTAGACCACGTCACCCAGTTCCGTTTGCGCATGATCGGTAATGCCGACTGTGCCAACCTCGTTCTCTACCGAAATCCACTCATGCTCTTTTGTGTACAAGAGCTTCTCTGGGATGTTCATGACGGTCTTCCTTTCTCGATTTCCCACCGCTGCCGGCCGCCCGCTACCTACTGCCCGCCGATGAGTTCCCGCTCGGATCAGAGATGGTCAGCGGGAAGCGGGTAGCAGGCAGCGGCGCTATTTACGCCTGTAAAAAGGTGTCTGGACGACCTGGGCCGCCAGCCGTTTCCTCCGAACCTCGACGCTGAACCGGCTGCCAAAAGCCTCGTGGTCAACGGGCAGATACGCCAGTCCAATGCTCTTTTCCAGGGAGGGCGAGTAACTGCCGCTCGTCACGTGTCCAGCCGGTCGATCCTCGATCCAAACAGGGAAATGATCGCGAGCGATGCCGCGATCGATCAGCTCGAAGCCGACGAGCTTGCGCCGAACACCCTCCTGTTGTTGCCTCTCAAGCGCACTCTTGCCGACAAAGTCTCCTTTTGACAGCTTGACAATCCAGCCCAACCCGGCTTCCCACGGCGTGGTCGTGTCGTCAATGTCGTTGCCGTAAAGCGGCATTTTCATTTCCAGACGAAGCGTGTTCCGCGCGGCCAGACCCGCAGGCCGCACTCCGGCGGCTTGCCCTGCGTCCAGGAGCCGATTCCAGATGAGCTCAGCGGCTGATGCCGGCAGGTAGAGCTCGAAACCGTCTTCCCCGGTGTAGCCCGTGCGCGCGATCAGGGCCTTCGTCCCGCCGACATCGCCCTCTCGGAACCAGTAATACTTGATCTCCTGCAAGGGGATCTTCGTGAGCGGCTGCAGGATCTCGACCGCCTTGGGCCCCTGGACGGCGATTTGGGCGGTCACGTCACTCTCGTCAATGATCTCGACGTTACCCGACTGGTGGTTCAGAAACCAGGCCAGATCCTTTTCCCGGCCCGAAGCGTTCACACAGATCATGAACTGATCGCTGGCAAACCGGTGGACGATGATATCGTCGATGAAGCCTCCGGCCGTGTTCAACAGACCAGAGTACTGCGCCTGGCCGTCGGCCAGACGCGCCGCGTCATTGCAGCTCACCTGCTGGACCAGGGCCAGCGCGTCTCTGCCTTTGATCCGCAGGCGTCCCATATGGCTGACATCAAAGAGCCCGACTGCATTGCGCACAGCGATGTGCTCCTGCAGCGCGCTCTCATACTGAACCGGCATTTCCCAGCCGGCAAATTCGACCATACGTGCCCCAAGTGCCTTGTGCGCCCTATTGAGCGGCGTTTCCTTCATGATTCGCCTTCACCTTTCTCGCCCAAGTTGATCATTCACGGCACTATACCAGAAGGGTTATCCACTGACCACTCCGCCCGCGGTAGGGTAGCCCTAATCTGTCACCTGTCTTCAAGTCCGTCAGGACCCCTCTATCGAGGGACCAAGACGGACCGGCAGGACAACGACTCCGTCGTTTGAAACCTTTGGTCCGGCGCTCTCTCTAAATCAACAGGAATTAGGTATGAAGATAACGGGACAACTCAACGATTTCGAGGATCCTTTATTATCGACGGTCAAAAGGCGGCCGAGAGCCGATAGTGCGGCCGACAGCCGGCCGGTGGATCAGACCGAGGCTTGGAAAAGGCCGGCGTGGAAATGGTTAGCGGTGGTGCTGGGTCTTGTGGCGGTCGTTGGATTAACCTACTACCTTGTCGAGGCGCAGGCCCAGATTGAGCGGCTGAACAATTCGCTGACGGCCAGCCAGGGGCAGCTGACCACTGTATCCGACCGGCTGCGCCACTCTCAGGAGAAGATTGGAAGCCTGGAACAAGGACTGTCGCAGAGTCAGGCCCAGGCGGCCCTTCAGAAGCGGCAACTCATGGCGCAGGCCAGCCAGTACAAGGCGCTTTACGGCGAGCTGAAGGTCGGACAAGAACGGCAGAGCGAAGAGCTTGCGGCCGTCGGGCAGCAAAAAGCCGACCGCGCCGAAGTGAACGACCTGAGGAACGAGACCGGCGAAATCAAACAACAAGTCAACGAGGCGAGCAACAATGTCTCCAACCTGCGCGAAATCACCAGCCGCAACACGGGAGAGATCGAAGCCACGAAAACGGCCGTCGCTTCTGTGCGGGAGGCTACCGATGCGAACCGCAAGCAGATTGCCGACGTCCAGCATTCTCTGGCGCGCGATGTCTACAACTTCGAGCTGACCGAAAACACCGGGATCATGAGGGTCTTCGACGTGTCGCTCCGTTTGAAAGACGTTGAGCTTTCCAAGCAGCGCTACGACATGGAGATCTTCGCCGGCGACAAGCGGTTGAAGAAGAACGACCAGCTACTGAACGAGCCGATCTACTTCTACGTCGAGGGCGTGTCGAAGCCTTATGAGCTGGTTGTCACCAAACTCGACAAGAAGCATGTGGTCGGCTATTTGAGCGTACCGAAGAAGCGTTGATGCCGGTTACCGGTTGCCGGTTGCCGGTTGCCGGTTGCCGGTTGCCGGTTGCCGGTTAC
>JBHGBF010000113.1:0-31780 GCA_041946865.1 Acidobacteriota bacterium
CGGGTTTCTGCTTTGGGAGCAGGGAGTCGGGGGTTCAAATCCCTCTGCCCCGACCAATCTAAAGCCTTTGGTTTCTATGGCTTCCGCGCCTGCTCAAAAACGCTCGAAAACCGCCCTGTAGATAATTTTGTAGGGAGTCAAATCCACAACCGACCCGGGTTGAGCGCCTGTGTCACGCCCGCGGCAAAGTCCGATGATAACTATAAGCTTCAGTATTTCTGGAAGTTAGAGGCTATCAACTTGTCAGCCTCTCGCGCCCCCGAGTGCCCGACGCCCTGCACAAAAGACAGGGGTACGGCGACGTAGCGTCAAATTAGGTGAGGGAGGGGCCGAATCGAACAACCTCGTCGTCGAGAGAAAAGAACGTCGATGTGTAGGAAGCGCCTCGCAAATCCGCGCAATGGCGTACAATGTGCCTTCGAAGAGGCCGCTAGAGTGCGTGTCGAGGTCAGACCGGCACTCCTCCGCTGGGCGCGTGAACGAGCCGAGCTGGATGCCGACATTCTGATTCCCCGTTTCCCCAAGCTCCATGCCTGGGAGAGCGGAGAGGTGCGTTCCACATTGCGACAGCCTGAGAGTTTTGCTGCGGCAAGTCACACCCCGATCGGTTACCTCTTCCTCCCGGACCCGCCTGAACGAATCCCATCCCCGAAGTCACCTGTCGGGGAGAGCCTGCTGGTTGACTGATATGCTGTACCGGTGACATTTTGTTCGGGAAAAATGCCCTTCTGCTCCACTAGTAGAGGAGTTGCCGATGCCTAAGACCACTCGCTTGATCCGCTTTGGCGTTTCTATGGAAGAGAACCTGCTAAGCGCATTCGATACGATGTGCGCCGCCAAGGGATATGAGAACCGTTCGGAAGCCATTCGCGACATGGCGCGGAAGCTCCTGATCGAGGACACGCTGAAGGAAGAGAACGCGGAAGGAGTTGGGACCCTAACCCTTGTCTATAACCATCACCAGCGGGAACTGGAAGAGAAGCTGACGGAATATCAGCACCATCACCTGCACGAGATCATTACGAGTCTGCACATTCATCTTACTGCCCATCTCTGTCTTGAGGTGTTGCTCCTGCGCGGAAAGGCGAGAGAGATCAAGAAAGTTGCCGATGGCCTGATCGCCACCAAAGGCGTTCAGCATGGACAACTGGTGATGACGGCCGTTGGCAACGAGAGTCACTAGCTCGAATCTCGGGTCATCCAGCGGATCCAATTCGGGTTTCCAGTCGATCAGTCGTGTTTTCGCGCCAGGTGGTAGTGCGCAAGATCGCATGCGTGCAGCAGTTCGTGATTCCCTAAGATCTCTTCCGTGGCGCCGGTTGCAACGATCTGATGGTCCATGCCAAAGACACAAATCCGCGCGGCTATGGCCTCCGCGACGCTCAAGTCATGAGTAGCCGTCACCAGAGTCTTGCCGGCCTTGTTCTGTTCTCGAATGAAGTCTATGAGCCAGGATTGGCTTCGCGGATCCAAACCGGTCGTCGGCTCATCGAGAAGCCAAACCTCGGGCTGAAGGCTGAGAATCGAAGCCAGCGCTACTTTGCGCTTCTCGCCGCCCGAGAGCCGATGCGGAGCGCGGCCTGCCAGGTCACCGATTCCCAAGGCCCGAAGCGAGGATTCCACGCGCTCAGCTAGTTCTTCGCGCTCCAATCCAAGCTGCAACGGCGCAAAGGCCACTTCCTCCAAAACGGATGGGGAGAAGAGTTGGACGTCCGCATCCTGAAAAACCAATCCGACGCGTGGCCGGAAGGCAAAATTCGTCGCCTCATCATCAAGCGCTTGCTCGGTAAGAGGCTGGTCAAATGCGGTGATGGTCCCTTGGGAAGGGAAATACAGCCCATCGAGCAATTTCAGCAGCGTACTTTTGCCGGATCCATTAGCACCCAGGATGGCCAGGCTTTCGCCAGCCTGCACTGTCAGGTCTACTTGATCCAGTGCTACGTGATCGCCATCATAGGCGAATGACACATGCTCCACTTTGAAGATCGCTTCAGTATCCAAAGTGCCCCGCAACTCTATGTAGGGTCATATATCAACGGCCCAGGATAATGGCTGCCACACTCAAGGACAGCATCAGCCCTCCCCAGATCCAATCCCGTTTTTGCATCTCAAGCGGCTTCAAAGTGACCACGCGGCCGTCGAACCCGCGCGACTTCATTGCCAGGTGTACCTCGCTGCTCATGTTGAGGGATCGGCTCAAGAGGGTCGTGGCCGCAGCGGCCATGATGTGGCGTTGCTCCGTGCCGCTCAGCCTCCCGACTACGCGGCTTTTGCGCGAGAGAAACATGTCATTGGCGATGTGCAGCAGAAGATAGATATAGCGGTACGTCATCCCCGGCGTGAGGATAAAGACATCCGGAACCCTCAGTATGCGCAGAGCCGTCAGCACCGTATTCCACGGAGTGGTCAGGATCAACAGAAGAGTCAGCGACACGGAAGTGCTGACTCTCAGGAGCAAGAATAGGCCGGTAATCAGACCTGGTCTCGTGATGGTCAGGCCCCAAGGCAGCGAGACGAGAGGCGGTCCCGGAGTCAGGAACAGGGCCGGAATGATCAGGACGCCGGTAAGATCCCCACCAGCGCGGACAGAATATATCCCAGGTTGGAGTTGCCCAGCGCCGGCAGATTGTAGCCCTGCAGGGGAGCGCCCCAAACACCGGAGAGCCGGGCAATTCCTTCCGGGATAGACTTCAGCCCCATTCTCGCAAGCTCTTCCGTCCCCCACTCGCCCCATGCCGTCCCGGGCGCTAGAAGACCCAGGGGTGACACCACCGCCAATACCAGCATGGCAACCCAGAGCGTGCGCAATTTGCGGTTCCGGAAGGCTCGGCTATTCGGGCTGATTTCTCCGCGGACTCCAATATCCCGGGGTTCGAACGATGCAAGTAGGCGATGATCAATACCGTGAGAAGAGCTTCCGCAACTGAAGCGATCAGAGCATGCGGAATCGCCATCGCCGGAATCGAAACCGCCAGTGGATAGGGGGCGTAGAGAGAACTGCCGTTCGCAGTTTTGAATAGCAGGGGCTGTATGCCGAACTCCAGCCCGGCAAAGAAGGCCGCCATGGTTATTCCCGTCCATGCTCCAATCGCCGCCCCTGTCAGCCGTCTCGATGAACCCATCGGACTATTTTTTGCGAATGGCTTGTATATGGCGGACGTGAATTGAGGAACGATCACGGCGATGTTGAAGCAGTTAGCGCCCAGAGCCAGGATACCGCCGTCTCCAAAGAAGAACGCCTGAATAATCAGTGCGGTTGAAATAGCGATGGTCGCCGCCTCGGGTCCCAGGATCACAGCAGCCAGCGCCGCACCCGTCACATGGGCCGTCGTTCCGCCCGGGATGGGGATATTGAACATCATGATGACGAATGAAAATGCAGCGAGCAGCGCAATAAGCGGAGCGCCACGCGCATTCAAGTCTTTGCGCAGCTTGCGAATGCCGGATAACCAGAAGGGCAGAACCAGCAGAAACATGATGGCCGAGGTAACTGGGCTGAGGTAACCGTCAGGGATATGCATGGCGGTCGTAGCAAGCCAGATGAGCAGAAGGCCATAGTATCCCGCCAAGAATCGGGAAGTCTCGAAAGTGAAAGGACCACCGAACCGCACAGCTTCTCCTGAAAATCGTATCACCGTGACTTTGGCATGCCTGCGCAGTCTGCAAACTCCCGCGCCGTCTCATACCTGCCTGCCAGTTGTCCGCACATGGTCTGGAAGAACTGGAGACCCTGCGCAGATAGAGCTTGGGCGATGCGCCGGTCCTGGGAATACCGGATCAGAAAGGTGATGTGTCTGATGCCGTGCGCCAACACGTCTTGCTGCCGGATTACGGCTGGCCGCGGTCTCTTTGGATCTGTCGTTTGAGGCGGAAGCAGTTCGCTCCAGGCCAGGCGCAATGATTCGGCGCTTCGGCACTTTGGATCTTCTGAGAAAGCCAGATAAGTGAGGATGAGAGTTCCATCCTTCTCCCAGCGCCAGCTGGTCGAGTGAAGGATTGCCAGACTGCAGTCCCTGGGCACAAGACTTCGGACAACGGTGTCTGGATCGGAGCTGTCACGCGACAGGTCGGCGGTTTTGACTCCATAGGCTATCGTCCGGTCATTTGACGGACTTGCCAGGAACAGCTCGAGAACAACCTTGGGCTGCTGCCTGCTGCAACCAGCCAGAAGCAGCAGGCAGGCAATCATCATGAACTTGTTCATAGATGCAAGAGTGTCAGAAGCGGAAATCCAAACCGCCCATTACGTTGAACCCGGGATCGCGAAACTGCCAGGGCATCAGGTATCGGCGATTCGTGATGTTGTTCAGATCCGCGAACACCAGAACGGTATGCGTGTCGGCGCGATACAGAGCTTTCTCAGCCTTGAGATTCAGAATCTGATAGGGTCCGAATGCCGAGCGGCCGCTTTTCGAAGTGCTGTCATAGTAGGTTCCGACTGCATGCAGGTAAGGCGACACCTTGAGTGCAGCAGGCAGATTCAGTTCAACTCCGGCGTTGGCTATGTAGTCCGGGACGAACGAAAGCTCCGCGCCTTCCTGGTCACGATCGAACGGGTTGCTGACGCGCGAAAAGGTATGGGTGGAATTCGTGAAGAGCCGGAACCTGTCGTTGATGAAGTGATCATAGACGATCTCAAGACCGTGCGACCGGGCATCGCCGGCATTTACGGACTTGGTCTGCGAGGGCGTGCTGCTGACTACATTATCGACTATCACGTCACTGATCTGGTTGTAGAATCCGCGAATCCCCACGGTGATCCGTACGACGGGGGAGAAGTCGAAGCCGAAATCCGAGCCGATCCCAGTTTCAGGCTGCAAATCGGGATTCGGCAGTTGTCCATTGCGCCCCACGATTCCGAAGTCGCCTGCGTTCAGAGTCCCGCCGACTGATTTTGCGGCCGGAGAGATGAAGCTGGTTCCCAGGTTCGCATACGCAAAAAACTTCTTGCTGAAGTTGTAGCGCGCGCCGGTGCTCCAAAGAAACTTGGACCAGGATTTGTCGGCCAGCCCCGGGGCAGAGCCTCCAATTAGATCATAATGATCAGAAGTGTAATTGACGCGGCCTCCGGCCCGTAACACCCACTTTCCGGCGACGAGCTTCTCCTGCAGATACAAACCTGTGCTCATCGACGTCGCGTCGTTGCCGGTGACCGCAGGTGCGTTTGGTTCCGTATAGGTTCTGTAAGTCGCATGCTGATAGTCGGCGCCCGCCGTAAAGGTGCTGTCGCCGTGGTGCTTCCAATTGAACGTCAGGTCGGTCGGAACGATCTTCTGCTGGACTCCGGAGTGATCTACGAGGGCCAGGCTGGCCGGGTAATTGTCATCACCCCAACGGCGGTCGTAATTACGGAACCCTGCCTTCAGCTGAATATTCAGCTTGTCATTCACCTGGTTCGAATAAGTCCCATTCACAGTGTCGTAGTTGTGGTCGTAATCGCGATTCGGCCGCCCCGTGAATCCGTTGTGAAGAGTGTGTTGGGCGAAAACGGAGAACTTCTGTTTGTTGCCGGCGAAATACGTCGCTTTTCCGTAGAACTTCATCTTCTTATACGAGGGATCGTCCAGCATTCCCAGCCACGAATTCGGCGCGCCGTAATCCGTATAGTCCGACTGTTCGTATGTTGTGCCCAGGAAATAATGCAGATTGGCCTTGTGATCCTGGTGGTAGAAGCGGGCTCCAAGCGTGCTCCATGACCCGCCATCGAGCAGGATGCGAGTCTCAGGTTTGTCTATCCGTTCCTTCAGAACGAGATTGGAGATGCCGGCCAGCGGCGCCTGGGTACCGGAGAAGTCTGCGCTCAGGTAATTCGAATACATCACCGACGCCGGCCCCTGGTGCGTTTCGATACGTGCGAATGCCCATGGATCCAGACTCATGGTGTCTACAAAGGAATCGATTGGCAAACCGTCCAGCAGGTAGCTGTTGTACTTCGGGCCGAGCCCTCCGTACGAGCCCCAATTGGCGTCGTTGCGCGAAAGCACGGTCACGGATAAACCCGGTTGGTACTGCAGCAACTCCGAGAGATTTCGAACGCTTGTTGCCTGAGCGGCAATCCGGTCATCAAACAGCACGTTGACTTTTTGCGTGATGTTCTCCTGCGGTTCCTCTGTCTTGGTGCCCGTGACGATGACTACGGTGTTGATTCCTTGAAGCTTCTCTTCCTTCTGTTCCGTCTCGCCTTGCGGCGTGACACTCTGTGCTCGAACGATACAGACGAAGAAAGAGAGCACGAGAAGCGAACAATTCAACCCTCTCAACATACAGCCTCCCGGGTGAATGACAGGTCCAGGTCGGAGAGTGTAGCACGAACATAACAAAGGTGCCACACGGACGTAAACTCGGAGATCCGCACATAGGGCGCTGCATACCTTGTGCAGACCTTCGAAGCTTCCATGGTACAGGGACACGTGTTCCAGTGCCGGAATGATGACGTTCGTGTAAGTATCCACGCCTAGAAGGCGTGGCTTTGGCCTGCCCCGCAGAGCGGGGCCCTGGACTTTGGCGAAAGTATACAGATGAATCAACAGGAACCGCTGCCGTGTGGCACGCCTCCGAAATCACACACGACGCTGAGGATGATGAAGCAGGCAACGAGATAAAGGAACTGGTGGTTATGCAGCCGGCCGAGGGCGAGTACGTGCTTTCAGTCGTAGGCACCGGAACCGGCACATACGACCTGGATATCCGGATGAACGAGATCGACGGGCAAGCCAGCCGTGGCGTGTTCGAAAAGATCCCGATTGGTCCTGGGATCGTCCATAAATATGCTTTCGATTTTTCCGGGGACCCGGCAGCGAGAATCAAGGTTCGTGGCGGCTTCGATGGAAAAGGCCAGCGGCCCGACGATGTGAACAAGCTCCTGACGTATTGCGCTCCGGGTGAACGGTCTACTACTCTGGCCGCGGGCGTTTCCGAATACACACTGATTATTCGCTACGGCGAGAACATCATTCCGAGCACACTGAACGTGGGCCTGAATGGCACACCCCTCACCTTCCTGTTCTCTCCGGCTCCCGGCAAAAAGCGAAACCATTCCGATCTATCTAGGAAGGGGTCGCAACACCCTCAGGCTGAGCGTCGAAGGGAATCTCGGCGGGAGAACTGCGGTTGACACTGACAGGCTGGTGTTTATCGTTCCCTAAGTAGTCGGCGGGCGAGCCGGGCGCACGACAGACAGCTCGGAGTCGGGTTTGGTCGATTCCGAGAGCTGCTGCCCGAGCTCCTCGATGATCTCTTCCTCACGTTCGGGCTTCAGAATATTTGACGGCAGGTGTTCACGGACGAATCCGGTCCAGTCACGCATGTTCGAGCCTCGCTATCTGTGTCAGGACATCGATGAAATCCTACCAGTCCCGGCGCTCGCGCGCGAGCGCCGCGTGTCCATCCGGGGTCAACTGGTAGAACCGCCGCCGGCGCTCGCCGGCCTTTTCGATCCAGCGGCCCTTGATCAACCCCCGTTCCTCCAGGCGGCACAGGGTCGGGTAGAGAGAAGGTATGGAATAGGTGAGGCGTCCGCCGGAGCGTGCTTCGATCAGCTTTCCAATCTCGTAGCCGTGCCGGGGCCGGTCTTCCAGAAGCGCCAGGATCAGCAATTCGGTGCTCCCCCGCTTCAAATCCGCGCTGAACATCGTTTTCTGTCTCCTGACAATATGTCGTCTGACCATATATACGAAGACAGACAGGTTCGCCTTCCTCTCGGATGGTTGCCGGCGAAAGCGGGGGGAAGGAAGGGCGGCGCGGCGCCATTCACGCTCTTCGGTGACCCGCGCATTGCTGCCCGGCGGATCCGGCGCGAGCCGTGGCGGACGGGACGTATCGCTGTAGGAGATGAGATGGGGAGTTCGTGGTGGTGTCAGCCCCCGAGCTTGCGGCGCCGGCTCCGGCACTCTCGCCACCGGCATCTCCACCACTGGCGCGAAGTGACACGACGAACCGTCTCAGCAGGCAAGGCGCCGTATCCGCATACCCCGTTCTGAATCAGGCCGGTCATACCGCGGATTCTGCCGACCGGCTGGAGAAAAAGCTCTTCCAAACAGGCATACGCAGGAAACCGGAGCGAAAGGCCCTTTCGCAAACGGTGGGTGAGCGGCGATGCCCGCCGTCGCCTCAGCGGGAAAGCCGGCAAGAGAAGTAATCCCCACTCGACAAAGTCCGCGTAGAGATGCCGAATTCCGGCGGCGGCGAAGGAATCTTCCAGTGACTCCCAGTCAGGGGCCGGCGCCTGCCTGGCCAGCAGCAGCGTATCCCAGAGGTCCCGCAACGAAGGACAAGCCCAGGCGTACCAGCGGTGTTGGAGCTGCCGGTGCACCATTCCCAGAGCCGCCTGCTGAGGCACGGCCGGCACCCGGGCCCTGAAAGGGAGTCCGGGAACCAGAGGGAGCTTTTGCCTGTCCGTCTCCTCCCCGGGATCCGGCAGGATGACCGTCCTCTGTGCCCGTATGTGCAACTCGAGGGGGATTTCGGATTGGGGTCGGATCAGGCGCGGCGCATGGTGGCGCCCCTTGGCCGTCAACTCCACATCCGATCCCCGTTCGTATCCTGCGCTTAGCAGTTTCGCAAAGGCGTGATCGATCTGCCCTTTCGGTACGAGGACATCGATATCGTTCAGGAAACGGTCGCCTTCTCCTGGATAGATTCGGCGAACGAGGTTTCCTGCGCCCTTCAGCAGGATCGGCTCTATGCCGACCTTGTTCAGAGCCGTCGAGGCAAACGAAAGCTCGTTCAGAATTGCGCGGTTCCTGGCGGCGTTCAAGTCGTGGATCTCGCGCAGATACGTGACGAAATCTTCGGGCAAGGAGTGTGCGACACAGGAGTCTCTCAGGGCGGTGTAGAGAGCCGGGGTAACGAGGTGGGAATTCGCCAGAGAAGCCACCTTTTCCCAGGGAATCACCTGCTTCCGAATCTGCTCGTCCAGCAAGTCTGAAAGCGTGGGGTCATAGGGAAGGCAGAGAATTCGGCCGAGGAATTGGAGGAGCTTCAGGGCCTTCATTCGAGCCCTCCGGCAGGCCGGGCGGCGCCACTGGCCGCCCTCCGCTCCCGACCCTGAACGGAGTGACCGATCGATGTCAGGAAAGAAAGCGCCTCGGCCGTGGACGAATAAGTCAATGAGTAACAGGAGAGATCCGCCAGCCAGGCGATAATTCGATTCACTCGTTCTTCCTCCAGGTCCGGTACCTGGTACCCGGAGTTAACAATGGCTCTGAGGGCCGCCACGGGAGAGAGCCGCCGGCAGTGTCCCCCAACGCCGGGCACATACCGGGGGAACAAGACCTGAGCGGCCGCGATTCGCTCGCCGTTAGGGGCGACCCGGATCAGGTCCGGCAGAAGGTACCGAACCTGCCGGCCGTCGAAGCGGATATGAGTCGGCGCCAGATCGAATCCGGGGTAATCCTGCGCGACAGTGGGCCAACTGCCCGCTTTGAGCCCCAGTCCCAACGGCATGGCGAGAACTCTGTCGCCGGATAGGTCCACGACTGCCGGTTCGTCGCTGACCAGGATGTACCCGCGGGCAAGAAGAGCCGCGGCAAGCGTACTCTTACCGGAACCTGACCGGCCCACGATCAGGCTCGCCCGGCCGGCCCGCTCCAGGATTGAGCCGTGAATCGCGAGCAGATACGGCCGGGTCTGGTACGAGAAGCGACGAAGGCGATCATAGAACAGCGGGATGAGTTGCTCGGGCGAGAGCGGTCCCCCCTGCCGCGCGCCATTCAGGGTCAGCTGCCAGCCGCCCGCATTCTCCCGGATTGACGCCACGAGGTCGAGCCGCTCCCGGCCGGAGCACGCCAGGTGGGCGACGTACGGCGTGATGCAGGCGCTCGAGAACGGTTCCGGGGCCTGAACCACGAGAATCGTGTCGAGCAGCTGGTAGCGAACGGGCGCCTTGGGCTCTGTGACGGGCCAGCGAGGACAGGGCAGTTCGGTGTGATAACGGCGCTGACAGCTCTCTCCCCCGGGTTCATCTCCGGCGAGGAGCCCACTCAGCTGCTCCACGAGCTCGCCAGGCCGGCCGGCCGCTTCGAGCCGGGCGCGGACTTCTCCGGGCATGTGGCCTTCGGCAATTCGCAGCAAGGCACGGGTCGCATTCCGGTCCAGGCCATACAGCTGCGCGCTTCTCTTGGAGAAAAGCACCGATTCGTCACCCAGGAGATAGAGCCTCAGCTCCTCGTTCAAAGGAAGCAGGACGGGTGCCCGTTCTTCCGACGGGCGGCGCACGCGGCTAAGTCGCCCCATCGGAACCTACACCTTGCGCCCTCGAGGTCCCAGGCGACAACAACAGAAACAGACCGACCGTGGCGGCTGCTGAGTACCGGCCAAATCGGTTGACAAAGTCCCGCCGAGCCTCATCGACTGTTTTACCGCCCTTTTCTGAAGGGGGCTTCGTGCTCTTGGTCGCTGTCGCTCTTTCGTGGTTCATTCACGACTCCTTGTTCGAAAAGTAATCTCGCGCAGGATTAGGGGGCGATAGTCCTCACGATCCGACGCCCCGAAGTGTCGTAGTACACATTCGTGAGGTTTCCCGGTATAAGGAGCGACACGCTCCGTCCTTCCCGCTTTATGTCGACGTTGTCCTTGCAGTAGAAGCGGATGACAATGCTGGTTCCCCCGGCCGGCCAGCCACTCCCGTCGGCGCGCGTGGCCGGGACGGTGAAGATCCAACTGTAGTTGAAACGCTGAGTCAGGGTCCCGTTGTACTCCCAGCGGCCGGCTTCGACCGAGTCCGGGCCTAGATTGCCGGATTGCGCAAACATGTTCGATGCTCCGAAACTGGCCCCGCAATCAGGTGTCGCGGTGCAGTCGAACATGACCAGATTGGATGTGTACCCCAAGTGGTAGCCCTCGAGCGACCAGGTGATGTAGATCGTCTCGCCCGGGCGCATGGTTTCCGGGACCGAGAGCTGAACAAGGACCGGAGGCATCCGCCTGCGCGCCTCGTCGGCGGTGGCCTCGTGATTGCCGAGGAACGCAGTGAGCTTCCGGGTCTCCGGATCATCGGAAGGGACCAGAAGGTTGGCCGCCTTAGTTCCCCTGCTGGTGGGGTGAAACTTCACCTGGACGGTACAGCTTCCTCCAGCCGCAGCCAGAGTCACGCCTGAGCACGCATCGTTCGCGATGACAAACTGATCCGCATTGGGACCGTCCAGGCTCAACGCCCCCAGCGCCCGCGTCCGGCCGGCATTGAGGTTGGTCAGCTTGAACACCTGCGGTCCGGAATGCGTGCCGAGCGTCGTAACAGGATACAGCTGAACGACCGGATCGATAGTCAAGTCAGCGTCTTGCGAGGACTGCGCCAGGGCCTCGCTCAGGGCCGAACAGACGTAAAGCATGACCAGCGTCAAAAGGACCGAGACAGGAGGTGAGTCTTTCATGTGTCGTCATCCCTCGTTACGATGAACTAAGGACTGTTCTTGACCACTTTGACAATCCGGCGGCCTTCATTGTCGTAGTAACGGCCCGACAGATTGCCTGGAATCAGCAGGGACAGGGCCTCCTTGCCGGCATTCGCATCTCGTCGGCCTCGGGCGTAGAACCGGATCACGATGTCCCTGTCCGAGGCGACAGCCGGGGCGGTGAACTGGTAGCTGAAACTGAACTTTCTGGCTTGGACCCCGCTGTATCTCCACTGGCCCGGTTCCTGGGCGAGCGCGGCGATATTGCCCGATTCCTCGAAGTGGCTGCCGTAAGCGTCGCCACAACTCCCGTCCGTGATGCCGAAGCAATCGAAGAAAACGATGTTGGACTCGTAATCGTCATCGTAGCCGAGTAAGGACCATGTGAGCGTGTAAGTCTGACCCTCGGTCATCTCCTCGGGAACATCGAGGCTGAACAAGACGGGCGGCAGCCTCCGCCGGGCCTCTTCCGCCGCAGATTCATGGTTGTGCAGAAAGGCAGTCAGTATCGGTGTTTCGGCGTCATCTGAAGTGATCAGCAGGTTCGCCCCTTTGGAGCCGACACTCGTCGGACAGAAGCGGACCTCCACCGTGCAGGTCTGTCCCGCCGCCAAGCTGTGATTCGTGCAGTTGTCCACCTCCAGGCTGAACTGATCGGCGTCCGGGCCGCCCAGGCTGACGAGGTGCACGACTCGAGGGTCGGCCCCCGAGTTCTTCACGGTAAAGGTCACGGGTGAGCCGGCGGCGCAGTTGTCCAGTTCCTCGACTCCGAACAGGTGGCTGGACGGGCTGACGGTCAATTCCCTGTCTGCCTCGGAGTCGATCAGGACAGGGGCCGAGTCGCTATCCGTGTTGTTCTCAGGCCGGCTGTCGGCGACACCGGCGGGGACGGTGACCGAAGCGGTATTCTCAATTGTCCCCGAAGCGTCTTGGGCAACGGTGGAGGTGATAGAATAACGCGCCAGGCTTCCGGCCGGGAGGTTCACGGAATCGGCAAGGTTTCCGCTCCCGCCGGGGGCGCATACCGCGCCGCCTTGGCCGGCGCAGCTCCAGGAGACGCCCGTCAGCTCGGCCGGAAAGCTGTCGGTCACCACTGAGGCGCCGGCATGACTCGGTCCGGGGTTGCTCACCTCGATCGTGTAGGTGATCGGCTGTCCCGGCCGCGCCGCGCCTGTTGACCGGAGGCTGAGGTTCAGATCAGCCCGGGGAGCGAGAGTCGTCGTGTCGGTGGCGGTCAGAACGCCGCCGCCGGAGTCTGCGAACCCGACCGGGACCGTCAGTGTGGCCGTATTGCTTAGTGTCCCCGCGGCCTCGGGGGAAATTCTCCCGACGACGGTAAAGGTCACGTCACCGCCCGCGGCGACGGTGACCGTTTCGTTTAAGTCGCCAACGCCGCTGCTGGGGCAGCTCGAGCCGCCCGAAGCTCTGCAACTCCAACTGATGTCCGAGAGGCTCGTCGGGAAAGTGTCGCTCACCCCGGCCCCGGCAGCGTCGCTCGGGCCGGTGTTGCTCGCGACGATGGTGTACGACACCGTCTCTCCGGGCGCGGCGCTTTCCCAGCCGTCATCCTTGGTAACGGCAAGGCTGCCTTCCGGCGCCACGGTGTCGCTGTCCGTTGCGCTGTTGTTCGAACTGTCGGGATCGACGCCCTCCGCAGCCTGAACAGTCGCGGTGTTGCTGATGATTCCGGCGGCTGAGGCCGCTACAGTACACAGTGCTGTGTAAGTCGCTTTCCCGCCCACCGGGAGGTCGATCGTGTCCTGAATGTCGCCGCTGGCCGGCCCGCCGACGCAAGTCGCGCCCCCGGAAGGAGCGCACGTCCAGCGGGCAGAGAGCTGCGCCGGGAACCGGTCCGTGACCTGGACGCCCGTGACGGGGCTGGGGCCGAGGTTGGTCACCTCGATCGTGTATGTGACCGTCTCGCCGGGGACCGCCGAGGCGACACCATCGTTCTTCGTGATCGCCAGATCGGCCACCGTGGGTATCTCGACCTGGTAATCCTCTACTTCCCCGTCGGCGGCGAGCCCGGTGGGATCAAGTCCCCCTCCGCTGGACAGGCGGAAGCGCGCGAAGGTGAGACCGGGGCCGGCGTCAGGTGGGACCGCAAAGCTTAGGTTGTTCTGCCCGGCTGTCAATGCCCGGTTGGCAAAGACCTGGTCGCCTGCCTGGCCCCAGCTTCCGTCGCTTCCGAAGTCGACCCAGGCCTCGAGCCGGGAGGCGGCCGAAGCCGTCACCGTCAGCGTCACGGTCCCGCCGGGAGTCAGCGCCGATGTGAATGCGACGCCGTCCTCGTCGGCCAGGCCGGCCGTCTCATCACCGTCGCCGGCGACGCCGGGCTGTCCGTTCACCTCCGCATCGACCAAGGCGCCCAGCGTCGGTCCGCCGGGGAGGAGCGCATGCCGGGCGCCGCCTCTCGCTTTGAGGGTCGGGTAATCCGGGTCCGCGGCGTCACCAAAGTCGACACCCCGTATGGCTACGGCGTAGTCCTCGACCTCGCCGTCGGCCGTCACGCCCGTCACGCCAAGACCTCCCGGCGAAGAAAGACGGAAGCGCGCGTAGGTACTGTCCGTGACGCTGGCGCCGGAGGGAATCGTGAAGGTGAGAGCATTGGCGCCTGCCGCCAGCCCCACGCCGGCGAACACTTGCTCTCCCGCGTCCCACTGTCCGTCGGCGTTGAAATCCACCCAGGCGTCGAGCCGTCCGGCGGCGGAGGCCGTGACCGTAACCGCCGCTTCTTCACCGGTTACGAGAGCCGATGTGAAGCTCACCCCATCCTCATCGTCCTGACCGGTCGTGTCATCGCCGTCCGCACCGGCGTTCGCCTGGCCGTCGGCTTCACCATCCAGCCGGGCGCCCAGAAAGAAGCCGGATGCGACCCCGTGCCGGGCGCCGTCTTCGCTTATCGAGACCGGGTAGGCCCAAGGCGGTCCCAGAAGCGCATCCGGGGCGTCGCCGAAGTCGAGAGCGCGCAAGCTGTCGGTGTCGGTGGCGACATCGTTGGCGGGATTGGGGTCTAGGCTGCTCTCCGGGCCTGTGATCGACGCCGTGTTGGTGATCGTCCCGGTCGCCGCGTTCGCGATCCGGCAGAGCGCCGTGTAGGTTACTGAGCCTCCCGCGGGGAGGTCGACCTCATCGATGAGGTCACCGTTGATCGGTCCGCTCGTATACGAGGTTCCGGGCGAACCGGCGCCGGTCCATGTGCAGCTCAGGGAGGCGGGGAAGAGGTCCGTGACCCGAGCTCCCGTGATCAGGCTTGGCCCGGCGGGGTTGCCGGCAACTATGGTGTAAGTCAAGGTCGTGCCGGGCGTGATTTCTGTCTGGCCGTCGTCGACCGTGATCATGAGATCTCCCGATGTGGGAACGGTGTCCACATCGGTGGCGCTATTGTTGGCGAGGTCGGGGTCATGGTAACCGGCCCCGGTTGTGACGGTGGCGGTGTTGACGAGAGTGCCGGTCGTCGCCGCGACGGCGCCGGTCACGGTGTAGGTGAGCGTGCCGCCGGCGGAAATGTCGGCGGTGTCGGCGATGTCGCCCGTGCCGCTTGCCGTGCAGTCGCCGCCCGACGCGACGCAGGTCCAGCTCACGTCGGTCAGGCCGGCCGGAAAGGTGTCGGTGACGGTCGAATCCACGGCGGCGGAGGGACCGTGGTTGGTCACCAGGATCGTGTAAGTCACGCTCGAGCCCGGCGCTACCAGGGTGACCCCGTCGGTCTTAGTGATCGACAGGTCGGCCTCGGGGCCCACCGTGTCGGTGTCGGTGGAAGAGTTGTTTGTGAGAGTACCGTCGGGTGTCGCCGGTGGCGCGTTGACGGAGGCCGTGGCTGTGACCGCCTGCAAGGTCGCGGGGCTCAGGGTGGCCGTAACGAGGTAGGTCAGACTGCCGTCGGCAAGAATACTCACGGTGTCGAGGATGTTCCCGGTCCCGGTCACCGTACAAGAAGATCCGGCCGAGGCGGCGCACGTCCACTGCGGCGTTCCCAACTCGACCGGAAAGCCGGCGGTGACCAGCGCCCCAGAGGCGTCCTCAGGGCCGGCGTTGGTAACCGTGATTGTATAAGTGACCTCCTCTCCCGGCGCCAGATTGTCGCGGCCGTTGGTGATTGACGCGGCGAGGTCAACCGTGGGCGTGACGAGGAACAGCGCGCCCACCCAGACCGAGCCCGCAGCCGGCATGGTCACGGTGCACCCGCCAGACCCCGGGCAGGTCCCAGGCTGGGCGCTCATCCAGCCGGCGAAGGTCGAGCCTGAGTCCGCCTGAGCCGCGAGGGTGACTTCCTCCCCTGGTTCCAGGCTTCTCATGCAGTCGCCCCCGCAGTCGATGGCGTCGGCCGGGTCGGTGCTCGTGACCCGGCCGCTCCCAGTCCCGCTCTTGAACACGGCCAGCACCGGTTTGGTCTGGACTTCGTAAGCCCCCATGTCGACGATCGGTGGTGTCCCGGCGCCGCTGTCGGCGGGCGGCGCGTCGACGAAGCGCGGCAGCCCGTCGCGGTCGGCCGGAATGATCTCGGTTCGATCGCCGTCGGCGTCGAGGTCGGCGGCGTCGGCGGCTGCGTGAACGTTGTCGCCGGCGTCGATGGCCGGCGACGTGGCCTGCAGGTGAACATCGCCGGGGACGAAGGCAGGGTCGAGGTCGAGGTTGCCACCGCCGTCGACGAGGTTGGTCCAGAAGTCCGGCGCCGATGAGCCGGCCACGTCCGAGTAGCGGATGGTGGTCTGCCTCCAGCCTTGTATATAAACCTCCGCGCCGTCGTCAGCGGTGTTGCCCCAGAAGAGAGAGTTCGAGATATCAAAGGCAGCGGAAGGAATGTCAGCAACGGCGCCGCCGGCGTGCGAGGAGTTGCCGGTAAAGGTGCAGTTGGCCACCCCGACGGTGGCGCTGGAGGCGTTGAGGCCGCCTCCGCCCAGGCCTGCGGCGTTGCCTCTAAACACCGAGCCGGAAATCACAGGCGAACTGTGGTCGGCAAAAAGGCCGCCGCCGTATTCGAGCGCCGAGTTGCCGCTGAAGGTGCAGTTGACGATGTGAGGCGAGCTGCCCGCGAGAACCGCGATTCCCCCGCCGTCTCGCGCGGCGTTGCCGGTGAACGTGCAGTTGGCGACTACCGGCGAGGCGTCCTCGATCACCATGCCGCCGCCTTGCTTGTCCGCGTTGGCCGCGCCGGAAATCGTGAAGCCGTCGACGATCGTGGTCGTGCCGTCGGTCGCCTGGCCCTCGATACCGATGATCTGGCGGCTCGACAAGCCGCCACCCAGCATGCCCGAGAGCACGGTCGGATAAGCGGAAGTCGAACGCTCGGCCTCGGAGCCGCCGGCCGGCGGGAAGCCGCCGATGAGCGCCACGCCGCGGTGCAGCTCGAAGCGAGCGCCGACGCTGCCGGTGTGGACGCCGCTCGCCCGGTCGTAGTCGGCCAGGTAGGTACCGGCCGCTACATGGATGGTGTTGCCGCCCCAGGCCGCCGCCAGGCCGTCGACCAGCTCGTTAAAAGCGCCGGCCCAAGAGTTGCCGTCGCCCCCGGCGGGGGCCCCGGCGCGAACGTAGATGATCCCGGTCTCGTCATGCCCGGTGATGGTCACCTGCTCGTGAACTTGCGCCGAGCCGCCGTCATCGTCGACCAGGGTGTAGTTGAAGACGTCAATCCTCGTTTCGCCGTCTCCCAGGTCCTGGAGCGAACAGTCGCGGGCTGTCGGGTCATACGTGAAGGAGCCGTCTTCGTAGATCGTGATCCGGGCGCCCAGCCGGCTCAGGGTGTCTGAGGCGGCCGCATCCACGCGCAGGTCGTCGACTCCGTGATCGGCGTCGTCGGCCAGCACGCCTGGGGCGGTCACTGCCAACACAACGTCCTCGTCGGCGGCGTGGTTGTGGCTGTGGTAGGACCAGGGGTTGAGGTTGTGGACGGTGATCTCGGCGGTCGCCGATGTGGACGCGCCTGTGTCGTCGTCACGGACGGTCACAGTAGCGGTATAGGGGACGTCCGCTCCGGGGACATCGTCCCGGTAAGTGTGCGTGAGCGTGAACGCCGTCGTCCCGGCGGGGTGCTCATGAACGCTGCTCGTGCCGTCTCCCCAGTCCACCTCGATGGTGAAGGTTTCGAGGGGCCCGGGGTCGGTGATCGTCCCCTGCAGGGCGACGGCGCCGCCCTCGTTGATCTCGGAGGCTGAAAAAGACACGCCGCTGACGGTGGGCGGCACGTTCGACACGCGGGCGGTTGCGCGCGCGGCGGTGCTTCCACCGTCGTCATCCGTGATCGTGGCGCTGATGATCATGTCATCGGCGGCGGTCCCCGAGGGATTGTCATCGGCGATTGCCCGGGTCACGGAAAACGATGTCGTGCCCGCGGGATACGTGTGGCTGGTGACTGCTCCGCCCGGCCAGGTGACCTGTAACGTGAAGGAATCGCGAAGGCTGTCGGAGATCGTGCCCGTCAGCGTCGTGCTCGAGCCCTCGTCGCAGGCGGTAGCGGTAAGGTTCGAAAGCCTCGGCGCGACGTTGGCCACATCGGCTGTGGCCGAGCCGGCGGCCGAGCCCCCGTCATCGTCGGCGAGGCTGACGCTGACCGTGTACGTGTCTTGCGCGGTGGCCGTCGGGTCGTCGTCGACGTAGACGTGCGTTACCGAGAAGGACGTGGTTCCGGCGCCGTAGTTGTAGGTGTTGGTTGATCCGTCCCCCCAGACAACCTGGAGCGTGAAAGTTTCGCTGCTGCCTGGGTCGGAGATCTGCCCGGTGAGGGTCGCGGTGGCGCCCTCGTTGACCGGCGTGGGGCTCACCTGCAGGTTGGAGAGCGTCGGCGCGACGTTGGTCACCATGAGTTCGGTAGTGGTCGTCGGAGCGGAGGCGCCGTCGTCGTCGACCACGTTGACTGTGATGGTACAGGCCCCGCCGCCGGTGCGGTTGTCGACGTAGCGATGAGAGACGCTGAAGCTGTTGGTCCCCGACAGCAGTGTGTAGGTGTTCTGGAGTCCGTCGCCCCAGGCCACGGTCACGGTGAACCCTTCCGCGCTCACGGAGTCGTGGATCCTGCCGTCCAGCGTAGCGAGCCCGCCTTCGGCGATCGAAGCAGGCTGAACCCCGAGGTCAACCCATGTGGGTGCCCGGTTGTCCACGATCACCTGGACTTGCGTTGAATCGGTGACGCCCGTCGAGTCTTCCTTCAACGTCAGCCTGGCGGTGTACGTCCAGGATGGGTTTCCCGGCGGGTTGTTCCCGTAGACGTGGTCCGGCGTGAAGTGGTACGGGTCCGTCCAGGGGGTCTCATGGAACGTATCCGTTGTTCCGTCCCCCCAGTCCACGGTCAGCGTTAACGCCTTCAGGCGCGCTCCGGTAATTTCGGCGCGAAGCCGCTGGAGGGCGCCCTCGGTCGTAGTTGAAGGGTCAGTCGACACTGCGCCGAACGCCGCCGGCACGCCCTTCTCGTATGCGCCGATGTCAGCTCTGCCACCCGCCGCACGGGTGTGACCTCTCTGATCGGTGGATGGAACGGGGTAGTCGGCGGAGATGGAGGGGTCGCCGGCGTTGATGGCCGGACTGCCGTCCAGCAGGGCCCGAGTCTGTGTCGGCCCGCCGTTGTCCTGCAGGGGGCCGAGCCCGGCCGGTTCATTGTCCTGCTCGATGTCGAAGGCCCTGTCCGGGGCAGCGCCCCAATACTGAAAGTCGTTGTTTCCGGCAATGATGTTGTTACGCAGGTAGGGTACCGAACAAGGCGCGTCCACGAGCACACCGCCCCCGCCGTTGCCGGTTATGGTAGAAAAGCTGAGGCGGAGTTGGTGGTCGTCGCCGGCGCCGCAACCGCCGCTGAAGTGAACCCCGCCGCCCCAGTTGCCACCTATGGTGTTGGAGATGATCGTCGAATTCATGATCTCCAGCGAACCGTCGCCGGACCAGATGCCCCCGCCCTTACCCTCGGACTCGGCCTTGTTCCGAGCCACGGTGCTCCGCTCGATGGTCAGGACACCTCCGAAGTTGTAAATCCCGGCGCCGTGCGCCGGCCACTCGTCGACGGGCGAAGGAAATCCGTGAACAGTGTTGTTCTCAATAGTGCAGTCCCGGACGATGAGGCGGGCACAATGGCCGGCAATTCCAGCTCCATCACCTCGGCCACCCATGTCACCATCTTGGCCGCGTTCTTCGGTGAGTGTAGACCCGCCCGGAGCGCCCTTCCCTCCAAACCCGCCGGAGTTTGAGCTGATGCGGGTGCGGACGATTTCGGCCGGAGTGTCTGGGTCTTCCATCTCGATGTAGATTCCGCCGCCATATCCTCCCGAGCCGCCGTCACCTCCGTCTCCTCCGTAATAGCCCTCACAAGTCGCATTCCCTCCTTTGGCGCCATCGCCGCCGTTACCGGTATGATTGTTGTTGATCACGCAGTCTTCGATACGCAGCGAAGAGTTGAGGACTGCTATGCCACCCCCTTTTCCACCCGAGCCGCCATGACCTCCTTTCCCGGGGCGATCGTCGGGATCCCAGCCGTCGCAGGGGTCGGAACCCGGCTCGCCGTTCCCTCCCGATCCGGTGCGGTTGCTCCCGATGTCGCATTGAGTCAGGGTGAGAGAGCCCCCTTCCGAGTAAATACCGCCACCGCTTCCTACCAGTTGGTACGTGCAATCGGGGGTTCGACTGTTCTGGACCGTCACCTTCGTGAGCGCCAGTGCGCCCGCATTGTTGTAGATGGCGCCGCCGCCAGGCTCCCCGCAACTCGTAAGACCGCCGGAGACAGTCAGATTCTTGAGCTCGAGGCGCGCTCCAGGGTGGACGTGGAAGACCCGGTCGAAGCCGTTTCCCTTGATCCACGTGTTCCTCAACGTCGCCTGGCCGTCGATGATCACAGACCCGTGAATGTCCAGATCACCGATGAGGCAGTTGTCCTCGCCACGCCCCTGTCGGGTCAGGTTGTAGGTCCAACCGGCCGTTAAAACGATCTCGTAGGTGTTCGCGGGATCACGATTGGCCTCGATGATCGCCTCGCGCAGCGACATGCCAGTGTCGGCGTCACTGCCGCCGTGAGCCGCATCCAGCCAGTCACGGTCGTTGGTGACCTGGATCTGGATCTGGGCGCCGCCGGCGGACTGGGCCGCCGCGACGGCGCACAGCAAGGCTACACACAGTCGCCCGATCCCTCGAAAAGACGCACAGAATTCCCCCCACACCTGCTCGACCCTCCCCAACCATATGTGCCTTTCATTAGTCGAGAACCTGTTTTCCGCTCAGCCTCGAACAGCGGTCCCAATGTGGCCCGACTTCCTCGAAGCAGCCTAGGCCGAATCTACTGTTTCTCGAAGAGAAAGTATTGGAAAAACCCGCAAGGCGGGGAAGGCGGCGTCAAAGGAGAAAGCTCGGCAGAAGTCCCTCACAAAAGCGGTTTTGAGCTTGCCTTCTCGATCTCCAGAAAATCTTCGATAAAAGGCAGGTAGTCAACGGGAAGGGCGGACCGCGGCTCGGGGTGGGGTTTCAAGAACACAAGCAGATTGATGCTCTTGAAAAAAGTCCTGCCGACCTCTTTCAAAAACACGCCCGGGGTGAGATTCGTGGCTTCCTTGAACTCGTTGATGAGGTGTGCCTGGTCATAGTAACCGCCTGCCTCCGCGGCGCGGGTCCAATCAAATGCGCCGGGTAGCGCTTGATCCTCAGTACGGGGCGCCGTTGGGAGGTCCCCCGACTGAAGGCTCCTTGCGGTGGACAACATCTCGTTGAGGACTCTCCTGAACCGTGAAACCCTGATATATTCCTTGGGCGCCAGTCCGATCCAGCGAGAGAATTCCCACTCAAGTGCACGGTCTGATAGACATAATTCCCTGGCGAGCTGCCTGACTCGTGTTTTGCTGTTATGTTTCTCAATCAACGCGATCGCCGCCGGCGAGATAGCAATTCTGCCCAACCGTCTTGAGTCACTCTTTTTCCGAATCAGAAAGGAATCGACGATCCTCACCCTCTCGTCCCATGAAACGGAGTTGTCCAACCTCTCTTCGAGTTCCTTTCCTTCTCTTCCCAGAACCTCATCAACAGTGCAGAGGTTGTTCTTGAACTCGCTCTGATTCAACCCAAATAACCCGCAGAATCCTCCGGGCTTGAACCGAATGTGAAATGACTTGTTGACTTCTCCGAAATTGTCGGCGATGCAAACGGTTTGCAGCGAGTGCGGGCCTATAATCACTCCCCGAGAAAAGCAGCTTTTCCGTCGGTCGTTCGTCAATCGAACAGAAGTGCCGTGATAATTGACTACCATCTCGATGGCGCCAATCGGCAAGAAGAGAGCGTGGACACTGAGATCTGATTCACCATTCCCTACGGGCTGCGATTCGCCTTGATAATAGAAATCTATTTCTGCCTGCAGTTCCGGCGCAGGCAGGACGGAACGAAAGGAAAAATGCGAACCACTGTAATCAGCCATGATGTCCCGCCTCTGATGCGAAAATAAGGGCGGCTCATCATGGCCGGATCCTATCTGCGGCGGTTTCTTTGCTCCCTTTGGGTCCTTTGCGGTTAATTCCCCGTTTGATTAACCGCAAAGAACGCTAACCGCCGCAGAGAAAAACCATCTGGAGAATCCGGCCGACAAACGGCTGCCGCCATTTCCCCGCGTCGTCGCGTGCGTCCCCCGAGGGGCGCTGAGAGACTTATACCAAAAGGCTCGAGGACCAGCCAAGAGGCGAGATGGTTCTTTTGCGGCGCTTCGCACGTAACTCGGGACGGCGGGTGGGTGTGCTTGCCCAGTTGTCTCGTTTAGTGAGGCCATCGGCGAGTTGTTCGAGAATCCAGTTGCGGAGTCAGCTGTGGAACTCCTCCTCGGTGACCGGCGCCTTGACCGTGGGTTCTCCTTATGGGTGCTGTTACGCGACGCTTTAATCCGGGAGCTGTGCAGCGGATTGATCCAGGATTTCAGTTTCAGCGCTTGCCAGAGATAGCGCACTGTTGACCACTCTAACCCCACAGCGCTGCCGAAGATGTCTGATCACCGATAGGGGAAGGCAATTGGCAGCTAAGGTCAGAAACGGTTCCAGAACACTTATCGTGACCCAGTCCCACGCCAGTCGGGGCTTGTTTCCGGCAGACCTTGGTCGGAGCGGGTCTGTTGCAGTTTGGGGATCGTTCCGTTCCCACTCTTCTCTGTAGGGCGGGAACGGACTGCCCCTATCCCGGCGGGTCCCTCGGTGCGCTGCTCGTTTCTTCCCTCGGACTTCGGCCATCCCCGCTTCAAAACGGGTCGGCTTTCCCTGCCACTACCCCCGCGGCGACTTCAGCGAGGAGTTCCATTTCGGGACTGCAGACATTCCTTTATTCAGACCTCCGAGTTTGCTCGCCACCCAGGTCGCTCCCACCGCTGCGGGTCAATTCCCGCAGGGCGGGGATGACGTTTTAGACGCCACAGCTGATGCGGGGCCCACGGAACCTAAAGGGGAGAAGATTGTCGCGCTCCCGTCTGTTCCTCCTGAACAGCTTCCGACGCAGCCGAAGTTTGAGCGCAAAAGGTGGAACCCGATTCTCACCGCCCTTGGCGGCCTTTACCTCGTCTCTGCCGTCAGTCACTTGCTCACGCGCCCGGATCTGGTTGACTGGTGGATGATCTCGTTGGTAGCTCTCACCGGTCTGACGCTGATTGGCCTCCGCTGGGGCCTTGACCTGACCAACATCTCTTCAGGAAAGCTCGGTTCCATCAGCGCGATTCTGGCCGGCCTGGTGCTGATCAACACTCTGTTTCACCTTTACTATCTTTCCGACGCCTTCGAGATGTTCAACCTGGCTCTCCTGGGGGTCGGGATGGCGACGTTTTTTCTTCCCTCTGCAAGACTGACTCTGGTGCTCGCCTGTACCCTGGGGATCTGGGTAATCATCGCCTGGTCCACGGGAACGACTCCGGCCTGGTTGCACTTTGCTTTCGGTCTTTTTGCGGCTGCAGGATTGCGCCTTTACAGTGAGTTCCGGCAGAGCGAGTTGAAGGACGCTTATTACGCCGCAGAGACTGAAATCATCAAGCGCAGGGAAGCTGAACAGGCGCTGCGCGAGAGTGAGGAGAGATATGCACTCGCAGCCGAAGGCAGTAACGACGGGCTTTGGGACTGGGATTTGCGCAAACACAAGGTCTACTTCTCGCCCCGGTGGTGCGCGATGATCGGGTTTGAGGGCGACGGCATCGGGGATCATCCGTCGGAGTGGCTGCACCGCGTTCATCCGACCGATCGACCCAAGGTCCGCAACGCCCTGCTCGAGCATATCGAGGGGAGAAGTCCTCATTTTGAAGCCGAGTACCGGATACTCCATCGCGACGGGAATTACCGCTGGATGCTATCTCGCGGCCTGGCCGTGCGCGACGCCGAATCGAAAGCGTACCGGATTGCCGGATCGCAGACCGATGTGACGGCCCGCAAACTGGCCGAAGAACAACTCCTGCATGATGCTTTCCACGACCATGTCACCGGGCTCGCCAACCGGGCGCTCTTCATTGACCGGCTGGAGAGTAATCTGAAAAGGCGCTCCCGTTCTCCACAGTATTTGTTTGCGCTGCTCTTCCTCGACTTGGATCGCTTCAAGATCGTAAATGACAGTCTGGGTCATCTGGCCGGCGACTTGCTGCTCAAGATTCTCGCAAAGAGGCTGGAGGCGTCGATCCGAGCGGTTGACACTGTTGCCCGTTTCGGGGGAGACGAGTTTGCGATACTTCTGAGCGACCTGCGCGAACCGGCAGACGCCATCATTGTTGCGGAAAGAATTCAGAAGGGCCTGCAGATCCCGTTTCCGCTCGAGGAGCACCAGGTCTTTACAACAGCCAGCATTGGAATAGTGCTGGGCTCTGCCGATTATCGGCATGCGGACGAGATGCTCCGGGACGCAGATACAGCCATGTACCGAGCGAAGATGCGCGGAAAGGGCAGTTACGAGCTGTTCAATGGTGAGATGCTGTGCAACACCCGCGGTGTCCTGCAGCTCGAAAACGACTTAAGGAATGCACTCAGGAGAGGAGAATTCTGCCTGCATTACCAGCCGATTATCTATCTCCAGACGGGGAAAATTGCGGGTTTCGAAGCCCTTATCCGCTGGAATCATCCGGAACGCGGCCTGCTGGCGCCGGGGCAGTTTCTCGCAGTCGCCGAGGATGCCGACCTGCTGGTGCCGATCGGGTGGCAGACACTGGAGGAAGGCTGCAAACAGCTCCAGGCATGGAGAAACGCCTACCCCAATCTGACCGACTTGTCGGTCGCCGTGAACCTGTCAGCAAAACAGTTTGCTTGTCCTGATCTGATCGAGAAACTGGACCGGATACTCGCCGAAACGGGTTTGAAGCCCGCTCACCTGAAACTGGAAATCACGGAAGGAATCGTGATGCAGTCCGTCGACTCTTCCATGAGGATCCTCGGACAACTGCGCCAGAAAGGGATTCACCTCCACCTGGATGATTTCGGGACGGGCTACTCGGCCCTCAGCTATCTCCATCAATTCCCGATCAGCACTCTCAAAACCGATCGTTCCTTCATCGCCCGGCGGGGGAGCAACAAGGAAAACCGTGCCGTGATGCAGGCCGTCGTCCAGATGGCCGCTCAGCTCGGCATGGACGTCGTGGTTGAGGGGGTCGAGACGCCCGAGCAGTTCGCCGACGTCATGGCGCTCGAATGCAAGTACGGACAAGGTTACCTTTTCTCCCGTCCGGTTGAGCCGGCGGTCGCCGAAGGCATGCTGGCTGAGAATCGGGATCTGCGACCCGCCTCCTGCCTGCAAAACCTGCCGATGTTCTGTGATTACGATCCCAAGTCAGAGGTCGCCGGTTAGAAAAGGCTATGCTTTCTCGAGCGCCTGCTGAAGGTCGGCGATCAAATCGTCCGGGTTTTCAACGCCGATCGACAAACGGATCATCTTGTCCGTAATGCTGGCGCGGGTCTTTTCCTCCGGCGTCAACTCGGCATGGGTCATGGTTGCCGGATGCTCCGCCAGTGATTCCGTGCCTCCCAGACTCACCGCCAGCTTAAAGAGCTGCAACGAGTTGAGGAAACGAAAGGCTTCCGCCTCCCCTCCCGCAATATCAAACGAGATCATCGAGCCGGGCGCCAGGCACTGTTTTCGATAAACGGCGAAGTCATGGTCCTTCTCGGTGAGCAGCCCGAGGTAGTAGACTTTCTCGACCCGGGGGTGTTCTGCCAGGAAATCGGCAACCTGCCGGGCGTTCTTCATCTGACAGGTCATCCGCAGCTTCAAGCTTTCCAGGCTCCGCAACAGCAGCCAACCCGTCCATGGACCGGCCATCGTTCCCATGAACGTCCGGAGATTCTTGACCCGCTGCATCAGCTCGTGGGATCCCAGGCAAACGCCGGCAATGACGTCGCTGTGTCCCCCGATGAATTTCGTCGCGGAGTAGAGAACCAGGTCAGCGCCGAACTTGAGTGGGTGCTGCCACAAGGGACCCAGAAAAGTGTTGTCAACTGCCACAATCACCCGCCGGGAAGAGCTCGAGTGATCGCGGGCCAGCTTGGAACACATCTCCAGATCGACGAGTGCGTTGGTCGGATTCCCCGGCGTCTCGACATAAAGCATCGCCAGTTTATCTGCCCCGCCGCTCTCTGACAGTAAGGTCTCAATTTGCGAGTGTGAGGCGCCGGCGGGAAACCCGAGGCTGCGAATGCCGAACCGCGGGAGGATCTGATCCATGAAATATTCACTTCCGCCGTACAAAGGCTCGCTGTGAAGAACGAGGTCGCCCGGCTTGAGCCATTCAAAGAGCACCGTCGAAATCGCGGCCATCCCGCTCTCGAAGACCGCGCAATCCTCGGCTCCATCCCATAGAGTGAGGCGGTCCTCCAGGATCTCCAGATCCGGGTTGTTGAGTCGACTGTAAATGAGACCGGGTTCTTCGCGAGGTCTTTCTTCTCTGAGGCCGAGAGCAATCTCAAAGAAAGCCTTGCCGTCTTCGGCGCTTTTGAAGACAAAAGTCGAAGTCTGAAAAATCGGACACTTGATGGCGCCCTCCGACCATTCCGGGTGATAGCCGTAGCTCATCATCAGACTTTCCGGCCGGAGCTTTTTTCCACCAATGCTCGTCTTGCCCAGGTACTTTTTCTTCTTCATCTGCTGTGGATTCTATCAGTAGCATCCACAACCCACAATTCGGGTTACAGATGCGGTGGGAGACTGTCAGCTGGTAAGATCGCAACGACATGCGTGCCCTGATTGTGGGTTACGGGAACCCGTTACGCGGCGACGATGGTGTAGGCCCGGAAGCGGCCCGGCAACTGGCCGCCGAGTTTCAGCACCCTGATATCCAGATCCTGGTCGAGCTCCAGCTCAAGCCGGAGCTCGCTGAGTTGCTGAGCCAGGCCGAGATTGCGGTCTTTATCGATGCGCGCACCGATGGCCATCCCGGCGAGGTGTCGATTGAGGAAGTTCTCCCCAGCGAGCCGGACCAGACTTTTACCCATCAGTTCGCCCCACCCCTGCTGCTTATGACCGCTCAGGTCCTCTACGGCCGGATCCCGCGGACTTACCTGGTCAGCGTCTCGGGACAAGATTTTGAATTGAGCGAGGGGTTGTCAGGAGCGGTCAAGGCCGCGCTGCCCAAGGCACTTGAGTCAGTCCGGCAGCTGGTTGGGAGTCTTACGGACGAGTGACGGCAAGGATGCCTGCGCGCCCAGGGGCCGCTTGCGCTATCATAGTCCCCTATGCTTCTGCGGAGAATTGATACTGTTGCCGCTCATCTGCGCTCTTTCGTCGAACAGCACTATGGAGTCACACTCCAGAAGCCGGCGGTCGAAACTCCACCCAGAACCGAAATGGGCGATCTGGCCTTCCCGTTCGCTTTCGAGCTGGCGAAAGTTTTGCGGAAGGCACCCCGCCAGATAGCGCAGGAGATTGTGTCGCAGATCCCTCCGATTCCAGAAGTATCCCGTTTCGAGGCGGCGGGGGCCGGCTACATCAACGTGTTTTTCGCCCGTGCGCCCTTCTTCCGGGACCTGTACGCCTGGGCGGCAGGCGGCGGGGCCGAACCGAGCGGCGAGAAAGTGATTGTCGAGCACACCAATATCAATCCGAACAAAGCCGCGCACATCGGGCATTTGCGCAATGCCGCTCTCGGTGACACTTTCGTCCGCCTTCTCCGGGCTTCCGGGAAACAGGTGGAAGTCCAGAACTATATCGACAACACCGGTGTCCAGGTGGCAGATGTGGTGGTGGGTTTCCAGCAGCTCCGCCGCCTGAGTCTGGAGCAGGTCAAAGAACTGGCGGATCCTTTCGACTATTACTGCTGGGACCTTTATGCCGAGGTATCGGACTGGTTTTCGCGGGACGAAGCCCGGCTGCAGTATCGTTATCGGGCGTTAAAGGAAATCGAGGAAGGACACGGAGAAACGGCCGAGCTGGCGGCGTACGTCTCTGACCGGATTGTGCATGCTCATCTTCAGACCATGCTCCGGATTAGTGTTCAGTACGATGTGCTGCCGCGTGAGAGCGAGATTCTGCAGTTGCGCTTCTGGGATGAAGCATTTCAGAAACTCAAGGAGCACAAGACCATCAGCTTCAGCACCGAAGGCCCGAGCAAAGGGTGTTGGGTCATGCCGCTGCCTGGAGACGAGGGAGTGCCGGCAGATGAGAAGATCATCGTCCGGAGCAACGGTACGGTGACCTACGTCGGCAAGGACATTGCCTATCAGCTCTGGAAGTTCGGGCTCCTGGAGAAGGATTTCAAATACCGGCCATTCCATCGTTATCCGGACGGGAAGACGGTCTGGGCCTCGACGGTCGAAGCCGCATCCGACGGGCAGCCGCGCTTCGGGCACGGCGCCAGTGTCTATAACGTCATCGACGTGCGGCAGTCTTACCTGCAGAACGTGGTGGTTCAAGGGCTCCGGGGACTCGGCTACGATCAACAGGCAGATCGCTCGGTGCATTTCTCATACGAGATGGTCGCGCTCTCCCCGGCCTGCTGCGAGGAACTCGGAATAGAGCTGTCCGACGAGGACAGGAAGCGCCCATATGTCGAGGTATCCGGCAGGAAGGGCCTCGGGGTCAAAGCCGACGATCTGATCGACAAGCTGATGGAGAAATCGCTCGAGGAGGTAAACGCGCGACAGCCTGATCTGTCCGCCGAGCGACGCCAGGCCATCGCCAGGGAGATCGCGGTCGGCGCCCTGCGCTATTTCCTCCTTAAGTACACCCGTAACTCGGTCATCGCTTTCGACTTTGCAGAAGCGTTAAGCTTTGAGGGAGAAACCGGACCTTATCTTCAATATTCGGTCGTACGCGCCAATAATATCTTCAGGAAGTTCGAGGAACGGGACACGGGCGAGGGATGGGAGTGCGAAGCCAGACGCCTGACCGCAGATTCCGAGCGACTGGAATCGATGCTCGCCGATAACGGAATCTGGGCGTTACTGATGCTGGTAGCCCGCGTCGAGGACGCGGTCAACCAATCGGTGGGGACGCTGGAGGTTTCCTACATGGCCAAGCACACCTTCACCGTCGCGCAACAATTCAATCTCTTTTATCATCGATATCATATACTGTCTGAAGAAGACCCGACCCGCAGGTCTTTTTACCTGGCCATCGCCGATGTGACCCGGTTGGGCCTCCTGAAGTCGATGTCGTTACTCGGGATCGGTGTTCCCGAGAGGATGTAATAGAAAGGTGCCCCTGGGAGCGCAGGCCTCCGGCCTGCACTGGGAGCGCAGGATACCTGCGCTCCCAGGGATGAACTGCCAGACGCACAATGAAACGATCGACAGGTTTTCTCTTCCTTATCGTCGCCGCCCTTACCCCGGTCATGGGACAGGACGACCAGGATCCTCCGCTCGAAGCGTTGTTGAATGCCAAGGAACTGCGGGAATATCAGGGCCACGCAAAATACAAGGACCGCATGGAAGTTTTCGCGGACGCGATGAAGCGCTATTCGCAGCAGCTCAGGGTCCTGGTCGATCAGAAGAAGGTGGACCAGATAGTCTCCACCCTGGGGCAGCTCGAGTCGCTCGCTCACTACGCCCGCAAAGAGCCGCTCCCGGCTAACAAAAAAGAGCGCAAAGCCGGAGAGGTCAGAAAACTGGAGATTCGGCTGCGTAAGTTGCTTGAAGAGATCGAGGACGCCAAGACCATTGCTCCGTACGAATACCACACGGATTTCGAAAGGACCCTCGAAGACCTCGGAAGGCTCCGGGCGGAGCTGCTGAGGAACTTTTTCGGGTCGGCGCTGGGAGAACCGCAAAAGACCGAGTCCGCCCCTCCCAAACCCCAATCTCAGCTGACTCCTCCTTACGCGGCGGCACTGGCATTCGCAGGCAGCGGACAGCCGGCGTCCCAGCAGGGCGACATCCGTTACTCGAACGAAATAACAGGCGATCAGTTCACCGAGAAAGAATACACGAAACTTCGTGACAACCAGGATCTGAAGCACCGGGTGGACGCTTTCCTGGACATTGCCGAATCGCGACTGGCGGAAATCAACCGCCGGATGAACAACAAAGAGTGGACCGAGAAGGAACCGAATCCGCTTGAGTTCTACACCTATGAGCAGATGGTGCACGCCTACCAGCGCGCTCTGAATTCCCTGATGGTGAACATCGACGAGAAGGTCAAGTACAAGCTGGCGACAGAAAAAGACGTGAAGAAGGCACTCGAGAAGCTGAACAAGAAGATCATGGAGTTCACGCCTCAGCTGGCGCCTATCAAGCAACTGGCCATCAAAAACAAGGACGAAATCCTGTACAAGGAGGTCCTGGAAGCGGAGAAAACCTCCGAAATAGCCCGCAAAGGCTCTCAGTACGGCTTGGGGGCGCCGGTGCAGTAGGCGCTCGGTAAATCGCGCGCGGTCGGCAACGGCGCTCAACGCCAGGCAGCCTCGATCTCCTGTTTCACCCAGCTGATTCCCGCCACCCCCGTGACACCGGTCTGCAGCACGCTCTCAGCGTTGGCCTTGTCAATGCCTCCCAAGGCGAAAATCGGGATCTGGACCTTTTCGACCGCCAGACGCAACGCCTCTAGCCCCAGCGGGGGAAGCTGCGGCTTCTTTGAAATCGGGTCGAAGACCGGACCGAGGAGAAGGTAATCGGCACCCTCGGCCGCCGTCCGGAGCGCTTCATCCAACGAATGGACCGACTTCCCGATTAGAAACTCGGTCCGCCCAGATTGGCGACGCGCGAGGACTGCTTCGGTCACGGTCGCGGACGAGGTCAGATGGACGCCGTCGGCGGCCTCAAGAAGCGCGACCCAGGTCGCCGAGTTAACCAGGAAGATTTTTCCAGTCAGGCGCGCCAACTCACTTCCCCGGCGCACCAGGGGGCGGAGCAGCTCTCCCGGCAGGTCCTTTTCCCGCCACTGAATCATGTCGGCTGTGGTGGCGAAAAGGGCCTCCAGGTATTGGAAAGGATCCAGGCCGGGGAAAGAGGAACGGGCCGAGATTCCGTACCAGAAAGGAGGAGTGCGGTTACGCTTTCCTGAAATAGTCGCGAAAATGCGCAATTTCCCATCCTCCGAGAACCAGGTTCGCGACTCCCAGTCCTGAGACTCCTCCCCGGAAGAAGTTGTTCAGGAAGAGGGCCCGGAGATACGGATAGTATTCGAGAAGGACGTTTTGCTCCCAGAGGCGGGTCCAGGGGAAGACGAAAAGGAAGAGTCCTACCTCACAGCAGTAGAGCACATAAAGGCAGAAAAGAACCCTGTTGATCATTGAATGCGCAGCAAGTTGTCGATGCGCGTGAGGACATCCCGGTACTCGGGATCGCGGTCCAGAATCTCGCGGAATGCTTCCAGCGCTTCCGGATATTTCCCTTGCCTCTCGAGGGCACTGGCCGCGTCATACTTGAGCGCCTTCCACTCGAACTCTTTCTTTCCCGGGATTCGCAAGCCTTCCTCTGCCCAGCGGTATGCCTCGCTGAAATGGCCAAGTTGCAGCAGGGAGTTGGCCAACATGCTGCAACACAGGATCCGCTGAGGATTGTAGATCGGACTTTTCAACATCTGCGCGGCTGTCTGGAACTCCTGGACCGCGTCCTCAACCAGCCCCATTTCCTTGTATGCCAGGCCCAAGTCGTAGTGCACCTTGGGGTTCGTGGCTTCATCCGAGCTGCCCGTCGCAGCTACATCATACCGCAACACTTCTTCGGGCGCCTCCTCCAGAGGTTCGCCCGAGAAAAGGCTATCGAGGGCTGAATCAACCTCTTCGTCAAACTCCGGCTCGGTGATCTCCGGCCTGGCGATGGGCGCTTCGTCCAGCTCCTCGAGGGGGATCAAATCGGCCGTTGGCAGGCTCGGCTCGGGCGAGGCGGAAAGGTCAAGAGTCCCCGAAGACGCAGCCTCTTTTTCCAGCTCTGCCAGGCGCGCCAGTTCCGCCAGCTCGCCGGCAGGCGCGGGCTCGACAGCCGGTTCGGCCTCGGGCTTCACGGCCGGCTGCAGGTCAAGCTCCAGGATCTCGGGCAGCTCCTCGACCGGGGCCTTTT
>JBHGBF010000114.1:0-16406 GCA_041946865.1 Acidobacteriota bacterium
CCGACGCGCTGCCCGTCCGCCGACGGTCCGCAAAAAGCGCTGTGCTTGCGGGTCTGTGGCGCTTTCGGAGCTTGGCCGTACGAAGACTGAGGGGGGTTACCGTTACAGCGAGAAGGCTCGTGACTGGGGCCGTGTCTAAAGAAAGAATTTAGTTTTCGAGAGGGGTAATGCCGAGGACTTCTTTCGGTGACTGCCGGCAATTGGACGGCTCAAGGAAGGTGCTCGTTCAAGTTCCAGCCTCTCTCGGCGCAGCCAGTCATGCGGATGCACGGCTATCGGCCGGTTGCCTTCTCGCCTCTGCTCCAATCGCAGCCTGATCGTCTCAAGCCCCGAAGCAAGCTGACTGTCAGTGGACCCTGCCAGCTCGATCCCGCCGCACTATCTGACTCACGGTGCCAGGGGTACGCCGGATGATCTCTGCAATTTCGACTCCCTTCCGCCAAGTGTACTTCCAGAGGACGAAAGCGAAGAGTTGATTGCGGCGGTTTTCGGAGAGGCCCGAAAACGACGAGCGCACGAGGTCTGGAATGAGACCGATGTCCGGAGAACAGCTCCAACGATCCAGTGCTGGGATCCAACGAGCGCGAATGAAGATGATCGCAGAGGCTCCCAAGCCGCGCTGGGCCAGATAAAGGCGCCGGGCGGAGCGGGGTTCGGGGAGGGCCGCGACCTTGGTTGAAGAAAATCTTCACGATCTGTGCTGAAGAAGGTGGGGCGGTCGATCTTTTTCCCTTTGGTGCCCTCCTGTGATTGTCAGTACTGTTCAGGAATTACCTGGGACCTGATCCCCGCCGGTCTTTGGCGAATCAATTATCAGGCGACGCCTGCCGGAGGAAGCGTCAATTTCGATCCGCACGGTGTGCGCCTCGGGGATAGGAAACGCGAGCTTCTCCGCCCATTCGACAATGACGATTGCCTCTGAAGCCAGGATCTCCTCGAATCCTATGGACTGAAGGTCTCGCGAGCTGCTGAGCCGGTAAAGATCAACGTGCAGAACCTGTCCGGCGGGCGTATCGTAGACATTCACGAGGGAGAAGGATGGGCTGCGGACTACTTCGTCGCCGCTTGCGCCCAGGGCTGTCACGATTCCCTTGGTGAAAACCGTTTTTCCTGCGCCCAGTTCGCCGGTAAGGAGAACGATCGCCGGGGGGCGGAGTTGCGACCCGAACCGGTGCCCGATTTGAAAGGTCGCTTCGGGGCTGTTTGAGTTGTATACGGGCATGATATTTCGCCGCGAAAGAAAGGGACGACACGGACGAAGCGGGGTACCTTCCAGCTCGCACACCCTGATGCCGCCGGCTTCGTCCCTTAGAGATCCAGCTGTCGATACGCCGCACCGAGGTGCTCGACAATATCGCCGGCGGTCAGCGCCTCCTTCCCTTTGGCCGCAGCGGCGAGGTCTCCGGCGAGCGAGTGCAGGTAGACGCCGAAGATCACAGCTCTGGTCACCTGCTCGGGGCTCGTCATTTTTTGAGCCGCGCAGAAGCCCAGGAGCGAGGTCAGCACTCCGGTGAGGACGTCCCCGGTACCGCCGGTCGCCATACCCTGATTGCCGCGCGGGCAAACGTGCACCTGCCCATCCGGGGCGGCGATCAGAGTGCGGAATCCCTTCAGCACGACCCACAGCCGTCGCTCTTCGGCGAATCTGCTGGCAGCCGAGGGCCCGTCAGCCAGGATCTCGCGCGCAGTCCGGCCGCACAGCCGCGAGAACTCGCCGGGGTGGGGCGTGAGGATCAGCGGCTGATCGTGGTCGTTCCGAATCAGATCCGGCTGGTCCTCGAAGGCGTTCAGCCCGTCCGCATCAAGGACCAGAGGGACAGGGCACTTGGTGACCAGTTGGCGAACAAACCAGACCGACTGGGAGTTCCTGGAAAGGCCGGGGCCAAGGCCGGCTGCGTCCTTGCCTTTCAGAATGGCGAGGGCCTGATCGAGCGCCGCTTCGGCGACACTCCCCTCTTCGGTTGACGCCAGTCCCTCCGTCATGACTTCCGGCTGGCCTGCGGCCACGACCGGTTGTACGGCCTGAGGGACAGCGGCGGTGACCAGTCCCGCCCCCGTCCTCAGCGCTGCCCGAGCGCAAAGCACGGCAGCGCCCGATTTCCCGCAGCTGCCCGCCATGATCACAACGTGTCCGAAATCGCCCTTGTGTGAGGCGATCCTTCTCGGAAGCCGATATCGGGCAACGTCCCGTTCCTCGACGAGGTTCAGCCGCAGATTCGGATCCTCAAGAAGCTGCGGCGGGCTGCCGATGGGGACAACCACCAGCTCTCCGATGGATTCCTGGTCCTGATTGAGGATGTGCGCGAGCTTGGGGGTGGTGAAGGTGACGGTTAGATGGGCGTGAACACAGGGAGGACCGCCGACGGCCGAGTCCGACGACATGCCGGACGGGATGTCCACCGCCAGGACAAAAGCCCCCGACTGATTGATGTCTTCGGCCGCCTGGCGGTAGAGACCCTCGAGCGGTTTCGCCAGGCCCGTGCCCAGCAGCGCGTCCACGACCACGTCATAGCTTCTGAGCCTCGCAGCAAACCGTTTCCAGTCCTGATCGCTGGTGATTTCTTTGATCGGCCAGTTCGACTTCTGCAGGATCTCGAGCTGCGTGCGAGCGTCCCCGCTTACCTGGGAAGGATCGGCCAGCAGAACCACGTCAGGCGCCAGGCCCCGGAGCACAAGGTGCCGGGCCAGAACCATGCCGTCTCCGCCATTGTTTCCCTTTCCACAGAGGATAGCGATCTTTGCACTTTCGAGTTTCTGGAAACGTCGCGCCAGCTCGAGGTAAAGGTTGAGGCCGGCGTTTTCCATGAGTACGAGGCTCGGCACCCCGTATTTTTCGGTGCTCAACCGGTCGATTTCGCGCATCTGCTCGGCGGTCAAGATTTTCATGGTGCCCCCAACCCCTGGGAGCGCAGCCATCCGGCCTGCACCGGGCCGCAGGCGTCCTGCCGGCGTGTGGCGTCACCATCGGCGCGTGGCGCAGGCAGGACAAGCCCAGTCAGGATGCAGGCCGCCCCAGGGTCATGAATCCGCATTTGATACTTCTTTCCAACGGATGCATCTAGAATTTTGAAAAATACCAGACATTGAACCTGAAAGAAAGGAACCGCCGTCTTATAATGTGTGCAGGCATGGAGGTTGTATGATTAAGAACAACAATTTGTCCAGATTGATCGCGATGGCGCTTGTCGTCATGCTGTTCATGACTCCGGTCGGCTTTGCAGACCGGAGGCACGGAGACGTCGAGAAGATTGGAAATCGCGACATCAACGGACGCATAGCCGGCATTTTCCCGAATTTCGTCTCCCTGGAGAAGGAGATCCAGATCGGCGCGCAGTATGCCGAGATGTTTGAACAAACGGCGAGACTGGTCGAAGACCCGGTCGTGGTCGAGTACGTGGACCGTGTCGGCCAGAGCATCGTGAAACATTCGGACGCCAAAGTCCCCTTTGTCATTAAGGTGGTCGACACGGACGAGGTGAATGCGTTCGCCCTTCCGGGCGGCTACTTCTACGTGAACAAGGGACTTTTGCTCGAAGCTGAAAACGAATCGGAGCTGGCCGGCGTCATGGCGCACGAAATTGCCCACGTGACTGCCCGCCACGCGACGGAACGGATGACCAAAGCCCAGCTGATGCAGTTCGGCGCGCTGCCGCTGCTCTTTGTCGGCGGCTACTGGACGCAGATGGCCATGCAAAATGGTCTGGGAATGGGCCTGTCTCTGGCAGTGTTGGGGATAACCAGGAAGTCAGAATCCGAGGCCGACCAGTTAGGAACTCAGTACGCCTGGAACACCGGTTATGACCCGAACGGCTTCATCACCTTCTTTGAGAAATTGCAGGCCAAGGAGAAGAACAAGCCGGGTACCTTCGCCAGCTTCATGCGCACGCATCCGTCGCTTGAGAATCGTATCGAGTTGGTGCAGAAGGAAATGTCACTGCTTCCGCCCAAAGACGAGTACCTCGTCACCACGTCGGAATTCGATCGGGTTAAGGGCCGTCTGATTCAGATCGACAGCAAGCAAGTGCTGGCCGGCAGCGGCGCCGCCACCGGTGGCGCCAAGCGTCCGACGCTGAAACGGAAGACGAATACGGATCGGACCGAGTCCGATAAGCCCACGCTGAAGAGAGACGGGTCTCCGACTAACCGGCCGACCCTGAAGCGTGACTCCGACCCGGATCCGGATGATCCGGACAAGGAGCAGCCGTAGTCGTTATCTTGCCTCCTGCCTCTGTGGAGCCCGCGGGTTTTCGTGACGCTGCGAAAATCCGCGGGCTTTTTCATTTGCAAATCACTTGCAAAAATCCCCCCCGGTTGAAACAATTCGCGCGCCATTTTCGTACACCTCGGCAATGGAGATTTCTCGAAGGCATCTGACGATACGACTTGGAGAAGCTATGAGAACGTTATGTTTGTCTTTAGGGGTGGTTTTGTTGTTGATCTGTCCTGGTCCTGTTATCGCCCAGGAAGCTTCCCAGGCGCAGCAGGCGCCGGCTACCCCGGCGGTACAACCGGCTGCGCCGGCACAAACCGAAGAAGTGAAAGTTCCGGAGTCTTATGTCGCGCGCACGAAGAAGGCGGGGGCCGTGCTCGAACTGAGCATGAAAGATGCGATCCGGCTGGCCCTCACCAATAACCTGGATATTGCGATCGAGGACTTCAATGAGGATCTTAACCGGCAGAAGGTCATCTCCAACCGCGGTTTCTACGATCCGAAGCTGAACTTTACAATCGGGTATGGTGCGACGGAATCGCCGGCTACGACAATTCTCGATGCCGGCCAGGGCGTACCGATCAGTACTTCCAATACGTTCACGTTGAACTCGAGTATCAGTCAGAACGTGCCTCTGGGCGGTGCTTTGGTCGTGTCTTTCAACAACCAACGGTCGTATAGAAACAACGTTTTCTCCACGATCAACCCGAATTTCGGGTCCGGTTTTCGCCTTGAGTTCACTCAGCCTCTCTGGCGCGGTTTTCGGGAGACTGCCACAGAACATCAACTGAAACTGGTCAACCTCGATAGCAAGATCAGCGATACCCAGTTCCAGGATACAGTGTCGAGAATCGTGCAACAGGTTCAGAACCAATACTGGGATCTGGTTTTCGCCATTGAGAATCACGAGACGGGTCGCCAGTCCATGGAGCTGGCCATCATCCAGCACAAGAACAACCAGAAACGCGTTGAGATCGGCGTGATGGCGCCCATAGAGATCACAAAGTCGCGGGCAGAAGTCGCACGTCGCGAGCAGCAGATGATCCAATCCGAGGTCCGTATCATCGAGGCCCAGAACGGTCTCAAGCGTCTCCTGGCACCCGATCCCAAGGCGACGATATGGGGCCTAAACGTCTTGCCGACCGATAGACCCACGGAGCGGCAGGTAGCATTGACCATGGATGAGGCCATCAATCGCGCGCTTGAGCGGCGACCGGAACTGGAACAGATTCGCCTCGAGATGCAGAAAAACGAAGTTGACCGCAAGTTCGCCAAGAATACGAGCAGGCCCGAATTCAGACTGCGGGCGAATATGACTTCGAATGCGACGGCGGGAAAGGCGCTCACCCGGGACCGCGTTGACATGGATGGAGACGGGTTTCCGGAGACGCCCGTCGGACCTTATTACGAAGATTTGAACAACCCTTTCCGCGGGAACTTCGGCAAGTCGATGACCTCCGCATTCAAGTTCGACTACGTGAATTACGGAGTCTACCTTGACGTGGAAATGCCTCTGTGGCGGGACCGGACTAACGAAGCAGCCCTTGCGCAACTTGCCATCAACGAGCGCCGACTGAACAGCCAGATGAAGAATCAGCAACAACTGGTGATGGTTGATGTTCGAAACGCTTACCAGGGCATGCAGACCCAGAAGAAGGCTCTTGAAGCTGCGCAGGTCTCGCGTCAACTTGCCGAAGAGCAGCTCGCGGGTGAGAACAAGCGTTTCGAGGCCGGGCTGTCAACCAATTTCGAAGTTCTCACGTATCAGAATCAGCTCGCCGACGCGCGGGTGCAGGAAATTCAGGCGCTGATCAACCTTGAAAAGGCCATCACCGCCTTGCAGCGGTCCATGTACACCATCATCGACGACCAGGACATCGTCCTGGCCAAAGGCCAGAACGGCGGGCAGCCGGCGACGGCCCCCAAGTAATCGAATCCCCTCTCCTCACCCCAGGGCGCCGCTCCCGACGCCCTGGGGATCTCTCCCAGAGTGCCGCAGTTTCGACATGGTCGAGCTGGCGAGATTGATAGACCGTGCGATCCTGGACGAGGCCCGCGACCAGGCGGCGCAGCGGTAAGCGCCGCACGCGAGGCGCTTTTTTTTGCAGAGCCGCAAGCGCAGCGCTTTCCAGCGGAGCGCGGCGGATGCGAACCGGTTGCAGATCGAATGGTGGAACCGGTTCGCACCCGACGCGCTCCGCAAAAAAACGCTGCGCTTGCGGCTCTGTTTCAAACGCTGCGGTTGCGGCTCTGAAGACGCGTGTGCAGCTCTGTTCGCTTTCGCAGTCAGGCCCGCACTCCTATAGGTGCTTGTTTGCGCGATATCACCCCATGGGGGAGTTCTCACCCACTCCAGTCAGTCCAACGACCAACGTGAGCGAGGAGGAATCCAAGTCTGCCGGGAATCGACGGCGCTCCCACATCAGGCACAGCGGTTGCTAAAGACTTCGTCGAATCGTCCGGGGAGGAGGTCTATCGTCGAGGCGATTCCTGAGGCATAATATTCAGCTTGCCAACCGGAGCCCGAGGTTGGCCGCGATAATTCATTCAGGCAGGCGGTGGTTGCGGGCCGAAAAAATCTCTAACGGGGAACGGTATGAGTAAAAAGCAAGTGACGATTGACGGCAACGAGGCAGTCGGTATCGTTGCGCACAAGACAAACGAGGTGATCGCCATCTATCCGATCACGCCCTCTTCCAACATGGGCGAGCACGCCGACGAGAAGTCCGCCATGGGAGAAAAGAACCTGTGGGGGATCGTCCCGGTCGTCCAGGAAATGCAGAGTGAGGCAGGGGCGGCCGGCGCAGTCCACGGCGCCTTGCAGACTGGCGCGCTGACGACTACTTTCACGGCTTCCCAGGGCCTCCTCCTGATGATCCCGAACATGTTCAAGATCGCCGGTGAGCTGACGCCCACGGTATTCCATATCGCGGCGAGGACCGTGGCCACCCACTGCCTGTCGATCTTCGGCGATCACAGCGACGTGATGGCGGCCAGATCGACCGGCTGGGCGCAGCTGGCCTCCGGGTCCGTGCAGGAAGTCATGGACAATGCGCTCATTGCCCAAGCGGCCACGCTCGAGTCCCGGGTGCCTTTCCTGCATTTCTTCGACGGTTTCCGGACCTCTCACGAAGTCTCCAAGATCGAGCAACTGGAAGACTCGGTCATGAGGGCGATGTTGCCGGACGAGCTGATCCTTGCCCACCGCGCCCGGGCGATGTCTCCGGACCGGCCGGTCCTGCGCGGCACGGCCCAGAACCCGGACGTGTTCTTTCAGAGCCGTGAAGCCTGCAACCCGTTCTACCTCGCCTGCCCGGACATCGTGCAGAAAGCGATGGACAAATTCGCGGGCCTGACCGGGCGGCAGTATCACCTGTTTGACTATGTCGGCGCCCCGGACGCAGAGCGCGTGATCGTGATTATGGGCTCCGGCGCCGAAGTCGCCCATGAAACGGTCGAATATCTCCTCGCGCGGGGCGAGAAAGTCGGAGTGCTGAAAGTCAGGCTCTATCGGCCGTTCTCCAATCAGCACTTTGTCAACGCCTTGCCTAAGACGGTCAAGATCATCGCGGCTATGGATCGGACCAAGGAGCCGGGCAGCGCCGGTGATCCTCTGTACATGGACGTGGTGAATGCCTTCGTAGAAACGAACGGCTCGTCCCCCCGCCCAAAGGTCATCGGCGGGCGTTATGGCCTCTCCTCCAAGGAGCTCACGGCGGCGATGGTGAAGGGCATCTTCGACGAAATGGCGAAACCGGAGCCCAAAACGCACTTTACTGTCGGCATCGTGGACGACGTGACTCACCTGAGCATCGACTACGACCCGGAGTTTTCAACCGAACCGGACGACGTCGTGAGGGCCATGTTCTTCGGACTCGGTTCCGACGGCACGGTCAGCGCAAACAAGAACTCCATCAAGATCATCGCGGAAGGAACCGACAATTACGGGCAGGGCTACTTCGTTTACGACTCCAAAAAGGCCGGCACGCTGACCGTTTCCCACTTGCGTTTCGGGCCGCGGCCGATCCGTTCCTCCTACCTGATCACCAAGGCTAACTTCGTGGCCTGTCACCAGTTCGTTTTCATGGAGAAGTACGACGTCCTCAAGAACCTGGTCGAGGGCGGCACGTTCCTCCTCAACGCCCCCTACGGGCCGGACGAAGTCTGGGACAAGATCCCGCGTTCCGCGCAGGAGCAGATCCTCAAGAAGAAGATCAAATTCTACGTGATCGACGCCTACGACGTAGGCCGCAAGACCAACATGGGCGTGCGCATCAACACGATCATGCAGACCTGTTTCTTTGCCATCTCCGGCGTCCTGCCCCGCGAGGAGGCGATCGCAAAAATCAAGGAATCGATCGTTCACAGTTACGGGAAGCGCGGCGAAGAGGTCGTGAAGATGAACTTCAACGCCGTAGACCAGGCCCTGGCCAACATGTACGAGGTGAAATACCCGGCTCAGCTGACCAGCGAGATCAGCATGCGGCGAGCCGTTCCCGAGGAGGCGCCCGAGTTCGTGCAGAAAGTCACGGCCATGATCATCGCCGGTCGCGGCGACGAGCTCCCCGTGAGCGCTTTTCCGGTAGACGGGACCTACCCGACCGGCACGACACAGTGGGAACGGCGCAATATCGCACAGGACATCCCGGTCTGGAACCCTGATATCTGCATTCAGTGCGGGAAATGCGCGATGGTCTGTCCCCATGCGAGCATCCGTATCAAGGTCTACGACTCGCGGCTGCTCGAGAACGCGCCTCCGACTTTCAAGTCGGTCAACGTAAAGGACAAAGAATTCGCGGGTCAGAAGTACACGATCCAGGTGGCGCCGGAAGACTGCACCGGCTGCGGGGTCTGTGTCGATGTCTGCCCTGCCCGGAGCAAGACCGAGACGAAGATCAAGGCCCTGAACATGGCGCTGCAGCTGCCTCTCCGGGAGCCCGAGAGCAAAAACTGGGAGTTCTTCAAGCGCATTCCGGAGGTGGACCGCAGCAAGGTCCGCACGAATCTGGTTCGCCAGGCGCAACTGCTTCAGCCCCTGTTCGAGTTCTCAGGGGCCTGCGCCGGCTGCGGCGAAACGCCTTATCTGAAGTTGATGACACAGCTGTTCGGCGACCGGGCGGTTTGCGCCAACGCGACCGGATGCTCTTCGATCTACGGCGGCAATCTCCCGACGACCCCGTATGCGCAGAATGCCGAAGGGCGTGGTCCGACCTGGAACAACTCTTTGTTCGAGGATGCCGCGGAATTCGGCCTCGGGTTCCGCCTGTCGATCGACAAGCAGGCCGAGTATGCCCGTGAGCTGCTCAAAGGATTCGAGTCGGTTGTCGGCACTGAGCTGGTGCAGGCCATCTTGACGGCGGTCCAGAAGGATGAAGCCGACATTTACGCTCAGCGCGAGCGAGTCAAGATCCTGAAGGAGAAGCTGGCCGGCGTGCAGTCCGGTGAAGCCAGGCAACTGCTGGCCGTGGCCGACATGCTGGTCAAGAAAAGCGTGTGGATTATCGGCGGCGACGGTTGGGCCTACGACATTGGTTTTGGCGGCCTGGACCACGTCATCGCGTCCGGTAAGAACGTGAATCTCCTGGTGCTCGACACCGAGGTCTACTCCAATACGGGCGGCCAGGCGTCCAAATCCACGCCCCGCGGCGCCGTAGCCAAATTCGCCTTCGGCGGCAAGCCGATGGGCAAGAAGGACCTGGGACTGATCGCGATGAGCTACGGTAACGTCTACGTGGCCAGCGTGGCCTTCGGGGCCAGGGATGAGCATACGCTCCGAGCGTTCCTGGAAGCCGAGGCGTACGACGGCCCCTCGCTGATCATTGCCTACTCGCACTGCATCGCCCATGGAATCAACATGGAAACGGCGCTCGAAGAACAGAAGGCCGCCGTTGATTCGGGCCACTGGCCGCTGTACCGCTACAATCCGGATCTCGCCGCCCAGGGCAAGAACCCGATGCAGCTGGATTCACGTGAGCCGAAGATCCCGGTCAAGGATTACTGCTACCGGGAGACGCGCTTCAAGATGCTGACGAAGACCAAGCCGGAAGAGGCGAAGCGTCTTATGGAGCTGGCTCAGCAGGACGTCAATAACCGAAGACGCCTTTACGAGTATCTGGCAAGCCGGCCCTTCAGTACTGAAGAAAAGCAGCAGTAATAGCGACCACGACAAAAAGATGAAGGATGAAGACCGGGATTGACGATAGTCTTCGTCTTTCGTCCTTCTCTTCGAAGGAAGGTAATCATGGATTTATCGACGACTTACATGGGACTCAAGCTGAAGAACCCGCTGGTCCCCTCGGCTTCCTCACTCTCTGAAAAGGTCGACAACCTGCGCAAAATGGAGGATGCCGGCGCGGCTGCGGTGGTCTGCTACTCGCTCTTTGAGGAGGAAATCATCCAGGAAAGCCGGGAACTGAACGAACGTCTGAACCAGGGGACCGAAAGCTTCTTCGAGGCTACCAGCTATTTCCCGGAACCTGACAAGCTGCTGATCGGGCCGGACGTCTATCTGGATCATATCCGCGAGGCCAAGGCCGCCCTCGGCATCCCGGTCATAGGCAGCCTGAACGGCAGCTCTGAAGGCGGCTGGGTACGCTACGCCAGGCTGATCGAGGAAGCCGGCGCGGATGCCCTGGAGTTGAACATCTACTTCCTGTCGACTGACGGGAACAGCCAAAGCGAACAGATCGAGCGGATTTACCTGGATATTCTCAAGTCAGTCAAAGCCCAGGTGACGATTCCAGTCGCCGTTAAACTGAGCCCGTTTTTCAGCGCCATGGCCGGCATGGCCAAACGGATGGAAGCGGCGGGCGCGAATGGTCTGGTTCTGTTCAACCGCTTCTATCAGCCGGACATCGATCTGGAGGCGCTCGAAGTGGTGCCGAATGTCCTGCTAAGCACGCCGCAGGCGCTGCGGCTGCCGCTGCGCTGGATCGGCATTCTGAGCGGCCGGCTGGGCATCAGCCTGGCGGCAAGCAGCGGCATTCATCAAGCGCCGGATGTGCTGAAACTGGTCATGGCGGGAGCGGACGTCACGATGATGTGTTCCGCCCTTTACGCGAACGGTATCGGGCATATATCCCGCGTCCTGGCCGACGTCGCGAAGTGGATGGAGGAGCATGAGTATGAATCCATCACGCAGATGAAAGGCAGCATGAGCCAGCGCTCCTCGGCCAACCCGGCTGCTTTTGAACGCGCCAACTACATGAAGGCTCTGCGGACATTCAAGGGGTAAGACACCTGGAGTTCGATTTCTGGTCAGGAGAAAAGGGCCGCGTTCAAAGCGGCCCTTTTTGCTTATGCCGGCTTTCGTGTGCTTGACAGTTTGGCCGTGTTGCCCGGCTGGCGCGGCCGTTGAGCCAGACCTTTCCTGAGTCCCAGGTTATAGCCCAGCATGAAGACGACGAGGATGCCGATGACATGAATGAAGACGAGACCGGCCGGCGACATGTTAAACAGAGCCAACATAGCCTCCAATCTATCACAGGGGCCGGCCAGACCGCCGTTTGTTCGATAAAACGGAGGTCCACTTCGCGGCCAAACGTCCTTTGCCCTGACCGCCCCGCCCCGCCTGCTATACTTGTCCAGATAGACATGAACAGCCGAGTCATTAGGTTGGAGACCGTGCCGGTTTCCCAGGAGGCTCAGGAGGCGACCTGTCACCTCCTCAACCGGCTGGAGCGTGACTTGCACAGCCGGGTCGAGGATCTGAATCTGGAATCCCGCGAACCGGTTCATCAGATCATCCGCGAAGTGGTCGCCCGTTACAGCGGCGTGGTTTGCCGGGAAAAGCCGGAGGTCGAATCCTTGCGGCGGCTGCAGAGCGAGCTGCAATCGGCCATAGACCGCAACGAGCAGTTCCTGGCCCACATCCTGAAGGATTCGGCTGACGCCATCATCACGGTGGATGGCAAGGGTCGGATCATCATTTGGAACAAGGGCGCCGAGGCCATTTTTGGCTTTCCTGAAGACGAGATCGTCGGGCATCACATCCAGCGATTGTTGCCGCCCGGTCGCGAGTATGAGCTGCGCCAGATCGAGGAACAGACGCGCCGGACGGGAGCGGTCAACAGCCGCCTGACACAGTGGCGGACGCGAGATGGAAAGACCATCCAGGTGATTCTGACCAGCACCGCGATCAGGGATGCATCCGATTCATATGCGGGCAGTTCGCTGGTTGTGAAGGACGTCACGAGACAGCGGGAGATGGAGGAGTTGGTCCGCCAGGCCGAGCACTTTTCTGCCATAGGAAGACTTGCGGCCGGCCTGGCTCACGAGATCAAGAACCCGCTGGCTGGGATCCAGGGTGCGATCGAGGTCATCAAAGACCGCACGACAGGGACACTGGAGACCGAGATCCTATCGGAAGTCTTATGCGAAGTCGGGCGGATCGACAAGATCGTTCGGGATCTGCTCAATTACGCGAAACCGAAAACCGCCGAGTTGAAGCCGGTGCGGCTTGAGCCGCTTGTCCGGCATGTCATCGACCTGCTCAAAGAGTCCGGGGGCAAAGATGTGCGGTTTGTCGTCGAGGGAAAGCCGGGCGCACGGACCGCGCTGGTCAAAGGCGACGGCAATTATCTCGAACAGGTCTTCATGAACCTCCTTTTGAACGCACTTGAAGCGATGAACCGGCGGGGCACAATCCGTGTGGGCTTCCAGGAGGATCAGGACACCGTTCAGGTCCGCATCCACGACAGCGGGCCCGGTGTCCCGCTGGGGATGCAGGCGAAGATCTTCGATCCGTTCTTTACTACAAAACAGGCGGGGACGGGACTGGGGCTGTCGATTTGCCGGCGCATCATGCATGAACACGGGGGCTCGCTGACGCTTGACGCCGACGTAAAGAAGGGAGCGGCATTCGTCATGAAACTGCCGCGCTACCAGTTGCCATGAGAACGAGGACTGTTCTGGTCGTAGACGATGAGAACCTGGTGCGGTGGTCGCTGCGCCAGAAACTGGAATCGGCCGGCTATCAGGTTCTAGAGGCGGACAATGCCGCCCGGGCCATGGCTCTTTTCCAGGAAAACGGACCCGACCTGGTCACGCTTGATATCCGCCTCCCCGACGCCAACGGGCTGAAGGTTCTCATCGACATGAAACGCCAGGCGCCTTCGGTTCCGATCATCATGATTACCGCCTATGGCGCGGTGGATGACGCTGTTAAAGCGCTTCAAATCGGCGCGTATGACTTTTTGGAGAAGCCGATCAATTTCGAACGCCTTCTCCACTCGCTCGAAAATGCGCTTGAAACCAGTGTCCTGCGTACCGAAGTCGAGCGGAGCAAGAAGGAGCAGGCAGACACCTGGTCGATCGACAACATTATCGGCAACTCGGAAGCGCTGCGCGAAGTCAAGGAGCTGGTCAAGAAAGTCGCGGACAGCGAGGCCAACACGATCCTGATCCAGGGCGAGAGCGGGACCGGCAAGGACATGGTGGCCAAGGCCCTCCATTACCAGAGCCGGCGCGCCCGGCAGCCGCTCATGGTCCTGAACTGCGCCGCCATCCCGGAACAGCTTCTCGAGAACGAGCTCTTCGGTCACGAACGAGGCGCGTTCACCGATGCGAAGAGTATGAAGAAGGGTCTGTTCGAGCTGGCCGACGGGGGCACGGTCTTCTTCGACGAAATCAGCGAGATGTACCTGAATCTTCAGGCGAAGCTTCTCCGTGTGCTCGAGGATCAGACCTTCCGGCGTATCGGAGGCATCAAAGATATCAAATCGGACGTCCGGGTGGTGTGCGCCAGCAACAAGGACCTTGAGAAAATGGCGCGGGACGGCCAGTTCCGCCAGGATCTCTTCTATCGCCTGTCCGTCATCCCGATTGTCCTTCCTCCTCTGCGGGACCGGAAAGAAGACATTCCGGTGCTGGTCGACCACTTCGTGGCTGACTACAACGTGCGTTTCAAGAAATCGATCAAGGGAGTGACCGCCAAGGCCCAAAAAATCCTCTTGAACTACGATTGGCCGGGCAACGTTCGGGAACTGAAGAACGTCATCGAGCGCGCCGTCATCCTGCAGGACCAGGGATACATCGACGTCGACCTGCTCCCGCTGCGGATTTCAGAGTTTACCGGAGAAGGCTCGGCGTTGCCCGGACAGGGAGCGCTCGCCATCCCAAACCAGGGGATTGACCTCTATCAGGTGGAAAAGGAACTGATCCGCCAGGCGCTCGTCAAGGCCCGCGGCAACCAGACCCATGCGTCCCGGCTGTTGTCGATCAGCCGCGACACGCTGCGCTACAAAATGAAGAAATACGGCCTGGGCAAACAGAACGAGCTGATCGCGAGTCAGCCGAGCTAGCCCACGGTCAGTAGGCGGAATCTGCCAGGGCGACGCAGGGCAGGGGAGCGGGCACGTCCGGCAGGTGGCCGGCGTAATGCTCATTCAGGCGAGAAATCCACATCATCGTCATGTCCTTATCGGAATGTGCAAAGCTCCGAATCATATGGTACAGGAGCGCCATGTAAGCCATGAAACCCTGCGCCTCAGTTGTGTCTTCCAGCTGCGGAAACGAATACTGGAGCTCGATCAGGTTGTTGGGATCCCGAACGCTGAAGTATGAATCGAGCATCTGCTCGAGGCTTGGTGCGTACTCGACGTCGGGGAACAGGATAGACGTGAAGACGATGGGTTTGGCGCGGCGAAACAGTCCGGACAACAAGCTCCGGTGCCGAAACCACAGTTTGCGAAAAGTCTCGCGCTCGGCATGTCCCCAGATCCCCAGGCTGACGCAGAAGAGGCAACTCATGTTGGGCAGGATGGAGAACTTCAGATGAACTCCCGCGGCGTCGGAGTTGTCACGATAAGGATCGGGCTCAAGGCGGCCAATGAAATAAGCTTCGTTAGGAAAGAACTCGAGGGTCGCCGACGACTCGCCGATACGGTATCTGAACTGATTCAGGTCGCGGAAGCCGGGATCATAGATTTCGGCCGGTTCTATGACGACGGTTTCAAACGCGTTCCAGAGAATTTCGTACAAGTCGTGCTCGGGATCGTTGAGCGCCTGGTAGAAGTCGTCCTGCGAGCAACTTCGGAGCATCTCGTAGTAACGCGTGTGCATCTGCGAGCGATTCCTGTCTAGGCAGTATACCGAAAAGGGATTATTCAGAACAAACGGGAGTGTGCGCGGCGGCCCGTGCAAGGAGGCGAAATCGATCGCGCCAGAGAGCACAGACAGGCAGGATGCCTGCTCTTCCAAGGGGCTGCCGCTACATCCGGTCGGCCGACTTCCCAATGACCTTGGCCAACTTGTCGATACGCTCCGACAGCGACTTGAACGAAGGCTGCTTCAGATGATCCAGCTCTACCGTACGGGTGTAATCCCGTACGTAATAATTCTCGAGGCCATCCCGCATGGCATTGGCCTGCTCCTTCAGCTGAGCGACCAGTTCTCGCATTTCGGCGATGGACGCTGCCTTGGGCGGCTCAGACGAGGAAACGCCTTTTCGTTGATCCAGGAACTGGAGGCGCTCGTCTTTTCTGATCGCTTTGGCCAGCTTCCTGATTTCCGAAAGAGAGGCGTCGAACCGATCCTGGAATTGCTTCCGGTTGAGCTGGTTCGCCTCCAAACGGTCGATCAGAGCAGACAAGGTGCTGACCTGGTTCACCATTGCGGTAGCCGCTTCATAGGAATCCTGAAGGGCCAGGCGCAGGACATTGCGATCGATCGGCGAGTCGCCCACATCGTATCGGAAAGAGTAGTCCCGCCAGGAAAAGTAGGGATACTGGTTCCAGAGATTGTAGAGAAAGCTGCGTGCGTAATATGCGTTGTAGTCTGGATAAAAGTAATAGCTGGGGCTGCTGCCGACATATACCGGCGAACCACCGCCTCTGCTGCTCGGAGCCGAGTGCACCACACTCGTCGAGCTGGAGTGCGTGACAGTGCCCGAAGACGATGAGCCTCGGTCGCTTCCGCCCCGTTCTGATCCGCTTCGCCCCCCGCCGTCGCGCTGGGCTAGCGTGTAACCTGCAACCAACAGCAGTACACTAATCACTGATATCAGTTTCCTGGAAGTCATGAGGTTTCTCCCCGAGCCAAGAAGACGTCCGACCGGCCTCGAACCTTGTCAGTATACTCCTTTGCGCTATTGTCCACCAACCTGCTGCGCTCTGAAAATGTAACCCCTCAGTTTTTGGACACATCTGTTTATTTTCGCCAAAGTCCGGGATCCTAAAGGACCTGGACTTTGGCGAAA
>JBHGBF010000115.1:0-16320 GCA_041946865.1 Acidobacteriota bacterium
GCCTAACGCCTTCGGCGTAAAAAACCTTCACACATCTGTTTATTTTCGCCAAAGTCCAGTGCCGGAGCTTCCAGCTCCGGCTGCCGAAAACACGGAGACTGCGCCCTTTCAACAGGCAACCTCTCTTGATCCCGTCCGGGGCCTCTCCTACTCCAGCGCAAACAGTTCTGTCTGGCAGGCCCGATCCACGGCGTCGGAGTAGCGATCGGTCTGAAGCATCTTGCGCAGGCCTTCGACGCCGACAGGGGGATTCCAGCCCTCGAAGAACCGCTTTTCGATGGCGGCGAGCTGCTCGGGAGTAATATGCCGCGTCTGGCTGGGGGTGCTTGCGGGGAGCTGGTAGCCGGCGTCCGACAGGATGTCGGTCGGCCGCTCGATCAAACAGCGAACGCTGTCAAAGGAATGGTAGTCCAAATGGGCCCATTGGAAGTCCTCGAACTTCACCGGGGCACCCGCGTGGACCTTCTCGGGATCAAGCAGGAGCACCGGGCCAGTTTCAACTCGAAAGGCCTTCCGCTCTTCGTTCACGTCCGCCCATTTGACCGGGTACTCAACGCGGTAGCCCTTTTTGCGGTCCCGGCTGAGGAAGGTGGTACGGGCGGTCAAGGACTGCCACCCTTTCAGCGCGGTTTCGACTTCGGCGTAGTTTCGGAGCGCCCGACCGGGACGCGCCTGGATCCGCGCGGCATTTGGCCCGAACTCCGAGGAGAGCACCGTGCTCGGGTCGCTGAGGTACGAGGAGGTGTGAAGGCGCTTCATGAGAACCCGGGTTTTCGAGAAGATCATCCAGTACTCGTAACCTGGATGACGCCGGCCGGGAATGCCTGTCGCACCCAACCCGGTCTGCGCCTTGACACTCAGGTAGTAGTCATCCGATTTTCCGGAGACGGTGTCAAAAGCCTGGGAAATGCATTCCAACTGCACCCTGACCCAGATGCCGGAACCGGTGGGCCGGCAGTGCAGGTAGGAACAGCGAAAGTCGGTGACGCTGCGGTTACGGGTTTCGCCGGATACCTTCCGGCCGGCCCACAGAACGGTCGTGGCTAACGAGGCGAGACGAAAAAAGCTTCTCCTCGTCTCCTGGATATGTCCGCTCACAGTCTCTCCTCAAGTGCGCCCAGGCCCCCGGGGCAGAAACCGCCTGGGGGGCCTGTTTCGGATAGAAGCCGTCAGGACCTCAGAAGGTAAACCTGAGGGCCAGCTGGATCTGCCGCTGGTTGCCGGCACGAAAGATCTTCGCCCCATCCGGCTGGTTGTAGAAGAACTGCGCGGACGGTCCCTGCATGCGGGGATGGTTGAAGGCGTTGAAAAATTCCGCCCGGAACTCGAGTCGCCGGCTCTCGCCTTTGACCGGAAAGAACTTGTGAACGCCCCAATCCCAGTTGTTGGCGCCGGGTCCCATGATGGTGTTCGCCCCGGCGTTTCCGTTCGGGGTGAAGGTCGCCTTCTCGCCGGTCTCCGGATCCGTGTATTCAACCGGGGTCACATTCGGAAAGCACGTGATGTCAAACCACCGGTCCGGCGTTCTTTCCTTTTTGGGAAGGTTACCGTCGCAGATCCGGTCAGGCCGATTCCAGGAGGTGGCCGACACCGTAACCGTCCACGGATATCCGCCCTGCAGGCTCCAGATCCAGTTCAGCCGCCACCCCCCGAGAAAACCATCCAAAATCGGGTTCCAGGTGGACCCTAGCTGACGTCCACGGCCGAACGGGAGTTCCCAGATCCCGTTCAGTGACAGCCGATGCCGGACGTCGAAATTCGCCTGGGTCCAGGTACGGCTTCGGTAAAACGTCGGTACGGAGTTAGTGAGCACGGTTGTGAGCAAGGTATGCTCGTTGGAAGTGTCTTCGGAAGCGTCGGCCATGGCGCGGCTCCAGGTGTACTGACCGACATAGGACAATCCGTTGGAATGCTCCCGCCGGACCTTCAACTGCATCGAGTGATAGGCGGAGTTGTAGCCTTTGGCGAACATCCCTTTGTCACCCGCCCAGGCCGGATTCTCGGCGACCAGCTTATCCAGCAGCTGAGCATCGTAGGCCATGAGCGTCTGCGAGCTGTTGAGGTTTACCCCCCGCGAGCCGACATACGCGATTTCCGCCATGGTGGACTTGAACAGGTCTCTGCCGATGGTCAGGTTCCAGTGCTGCACATAGCCGGTCGGGTAATCGGGGGAGGTGGCCTGGAAGACACCGGGCGTGGCCGTGCTGACGTAATCGATGCCGTAAGGCTCCTGGTCAAGGGTCCTGATGTGTTCCTGCTTGTCAGGCCAGACCGCCGCGTACTTCGGGTAGATGTACCCGGTCTGTCCTGCAAAGGGAGCGACATAGGAACCCATTACCGTGTAGGCAGCCGCTTCGGATCCGTAGACGATCCCGTATCCGCCGCGCACCACCAGGCGGTTGTCGTTGAACGGCCGCAGGGCAAAGCCGATGCGGGGCGCAAAGTCCCGCGTGTCCGGCTCGTAGGCGCGGCTCGGCCCGTCGGTGAGGTACTTGAACCTCAGCTTCGCCAGCTTGTCAGCCGGGGCACCTTTGGCGTAACGCGGCAACCCGGTGTTGAAGTCAAGGGTCATGAACTGACCGTTCGTGACCTCGAACGGTGATTCGTAGTCATAACGGAGGCCCAGGTTGAGCGTCAGCCAGGGAGTGGCTTTCCAGTCGTCCTGAACATAGAAGGAGAGCGCATCCCTCTTGAGAGGAATCAGCTTGTCCTCGCCTTGTCCGCCGTCGATCAGGTTGGGGATGGCCATGAGCAGGCTGGTGAAGGTCGACCCCGTGATCAGGTATATGTTCTTCAGGCTCTGCGCCGTGTGCCCCTCAGTCAGGCCAAAGTAATAACGCGCGTAACCAGCGAACGACTTGTAATTGTGCTCCTGGCGCCGCCAGTCCCCGCCGAACATCAGCGTATGCTTTCCGCGGACCCACCCCAAATTGTCCTTCAGGTACCAGGTTTCATTGTTCACGTGCGAAATGGAGTTGCCTCCGATGTTCATGTAGCTCGGCCCGTAAAGCAGAATACCCGGGAAACCATTGGCCTTGTGGAGACGATCGGAAATCCCGAACTCCTTTCCATAGTTCAGATCCGCCGCACTCGGCCCGCTGATGCTGTTGTAATGCAGGTAGGTCAGCTTCAAGTCGTTGACGACCGTCGGGCTGAATGTATGCGTGTAGGTGCCGGAGGCGGTGCGGGCGTGCTGGACCGACGAGGTGTCGTTCCACTTGTTCCACCCCTGGCTCTCAGTGTCGTAGTCATTGAAATCGAAGGTGCCGAATAGCGAATCCTTCGCAGACAGGCTGTGGTCGACCCTGACCAGGTACTTGTCCTGGTTGAAAGTGCCGCCCAGGAACTTCCGCAGGTTCAGGAAAGGATCGTCATAGTTCGGCTCAGGGTACAACTCGTCGACAATCTTCCTCCCCACCGGGCTGATCAGGTTCGCAGGCAACTTTCCGTCGGGGATCACCTCTTTGGTCCAAGGGTTGACCAACTGCACCGGTTGACGTGAGTAGGGGTTGATGGACTCGCTGACGTCTCCCGCGCGTTCCTTGGCATTCGGCGAGAAGCCCACACTGAGCGAACCCGGCCTCTTCTGACGAAACAACTCCACTGTCCCAAAGAAGAAGGTCTTGTTCCTGATGATCGGCCCCCCCACCGAACCGCCGAACTGGTTGTACAGGTACTGCGCCAGTTTCGATCGCTCACCGCTGTAACGCCAAGGCATAGCATCGAGCGCCTTGTTGCGATGATACTCGAAAAGACTGCCGTGATACTGGTTGCCACCCGACTTCGTCACAACATTGATGACGGCCCCTCCTGCCCGCCCGTACTGGGCAGAATACATGTTCGTCTGGATTCGAAATTCCTGGATCGCCTCCAGCGCCGGCGACGAGGCCAATTCGTTATTGGTCGTCGTGATGTCTGCGCCATCCATCTGGTAGTTGTTGTAAGAAGCACGGGCGCCGTTGACGCCGATGGCGAAGCCACGTGAGTAAACCACGCCTCGGCGTATGCTGCCGGACTCCGCGCCCGGCGTCAACTCGGCCAGGGATAGAAACTCGCGCCCGTTCAGGGGGAGATTCTGAATCTTCTCGGTATCGATGACCTCGCTCAGGTCGGGCGCCTCGGTGTTGAGTGCGGTCGCCTGGGCGGTGACCAGGACTTCCTGCGAGGTTTCACCGATCTCCAGCCGCAGGTCGACCCGCCTCTGATCCCCGACCGAGATGGGGACGCCATCCACGGTGCTCTTCTTGAATCCCGGCAGAATCCCGGTCACCTGGTAGATCCCCGGAATAAGAAAATCGATCCGGAAGTCACCGACGTCGTTCGTGATCGTCTGACGCTCCACACCGGTCGCGACATTGCGCGCCGTCACTTCCACACCGGGGGTCGCCGCCCCGGAGGGGTCGGTCACCTTGCCGACGATCGCCCCCTGGTTGCTGGTTTGCGCCCAGCAGACCAGGCAAACGGCCAGCAGGACGCCGACCAAAGTACCCAAATATCTGACAGCCATTTCGCGCCTCCTCGCGCAGAAAAACTAGCGCAGTTTGCAGAACAAGAGCCGAGCCTGGGATGCCGACTCATTTACCCTCGCGCCTCGAAGCTTATGTCGAGTCCAAACTCGACAGTCAACTGTTAACATTCGATGCCATTCCCTCATCGCCTCCCTGAGTGAGCCAGACAGACCTTGATCCAGCTGTAGATCACGTCCCCGATCTGCTGATGACCCGACGAGGCCGGGTGAACCGGGTCGATGACCTGCGTCACCTCCGTGCCGTCGCGGCCGTGGACTGGAAAGGAGCGCCGGTGATAGTTGTGCCGGGTGTCGAATCCAAGGTAGACCGGCACCAGCCAGATGTTTTCCGCACCCCGGCCGCCGAAGTGGCTGATCAGCCGTTCGATCAGCCGATGGTAATTGCGGCGATACTGCCAGGCGGTCTGCTTCTGTCCCCCCGTGTAACCTCGGAACCCGTCCTGCGAGGGGGACGGCGGCGGCGGCAAAAGTATCCCCACCCGGATCTCGGGTCGGAATGCGTGAACCGCGCCGATCAGCGTGTCGAAGTAGCCGAGGATCCCGTCGAGCACCCGATCGATATCCTCGTCGGTCGCTCTCCAAACATCGTTGGTCCCAAGGCCGAAGGTCACGAAATCCGGTGGCATGCCCTGGTTGAACTCGCGGCAGTAACGGGCGAAGTCCAGCTTCGGCCGGCCCGACGCGTCCGGGTAAACAAAAGGACTCCCCGTCCCCTCCCCTTTCGGGTAGCCGTTCCAGGAGTTGGGCCCATAAAGGGTCGCAAAGGCCTGGGCCGTCCAGCCCCCAATCCCCTCGTGGCGGATCTCCCCGGTCGCCGGCAAATCGTCCGGCCCGCGAGTGCCGATGAGCCGAAGGCTCGGGCTTTTGCCGGCCGCGCACAGGTCGTGGATGTGACGCTGGTACAGAGCGGGTTGTGTCAGGCTGTCGCCCACGGTGAGGAGCCGGACGGTCGATCCCGACCCGGCGCCGGCCGAAGCGACGCGCACGGTTGATCGGCCCCTCGCCACGACGCTGTTGCTCGAATCGCGGACCTCGAGCATCAACGGATATGCGCCCGCCTCCTCCCCTTTCGGCGAGAAGGTCCAGCGGGCTTCCAGCAACGTCCCCTTGGGACACGTCACATCGTAGAAATAGGCCCCGGGGGTCAGCGTCAACAGGACGTTCTCGAAGTAGAGGTTCGTCTCAATCCCCGGGGTCGCGTAGATGGTTTCCGGCAAAACCAGCCTGACCGGTCCGGCAAAATCAGACAGAGGCCCGCCGGACTGGAAGGACGCCGGGAGAAGGGCTGCCCCAAGAACAATGGATAAGAAAGAATGCATAGTCTCTCGAGTCCCCTACCAGACGGTCCACCCGCCGTCGACGTTCAGCACATGCCCGGTAACGTACGAAGCCTCATCCGAAGCCAGAAACAGGATCGCGCCCGCCACCTCGTCCTGCCGGCCGATCCGCCCCAGCGGCACCTTGGCCGCAAGAAGCTTCATCCAGTCGGGAGACTCACTTTGCTGGTGCGCATGCGGAAACGGGCCCGGGGCAATGCCGTTGACACGGATGTTGCGGTCGGCCCAGGCCACGGCGAGGTAGCGGACCATCTGTTCGAGCGCCGCTTTGGCCACGCCGTACTCGATCGGATTCGGCTTGATCGGGCGGTGGTAAATCCTCGGGTCGGGCGCAACCTGTCCGTACATGGAAGAAAAAAGGACAATGCTCGCGCCCGGCTTCATGACGCGGCTTGCTTCCCGCGCCAAAAGAAAGGAGCCCGTGACATTGACGTGCAGGCTGGCGTCAAATTCCGCACCGGTCAGCTCCTCAACCAGCTTCCCTACACTCAGATAAGTCGCGTTCACGAGAACGTCCAGCTTTCCGAACACCCGGACCGTCTGCTCAATCACCCGCCCGATCGACTGCTCGTCCGCGATGTCCAGAGAGATCCCACAGACTGTGGCGCTCGGGTGCCGCCGGCGCAGGTCCTCGACCAGCAAATTGAGAGCCGCCTCGTTCTTGTCGGCCGCCATGACGGCGGCGCCGTGCTCAGCCAGGCCATGACAGGCGGGGACACTCAGGTATCCCGCCCCGCCCGCCAGCAGCGCGACCTTTCCGTGAAAATCGAACATCTTCAGATCCTCCTTCAGAAGACGATCAACGACCTGGGCCGCCCGGATCATCTTTACTGTCAGTTCAATAGGCCCAGCTTCGGAAGTTGTTCAGAAGCAGGCTGCGTTTCCCCTGGTTTTCGCGGCTCTGAATGCCCGCGATCACCATTCGAATCAAATCGACGGTTTCGTCGAAGGGGAAGGGGGCCACGCCGGTTCGCAGGTACTGAACGAAAGCGGCCAGCTGGGCTTTGAAAGCATGGAAGGAATCCGCAAAACGAGCCGCCAGCATGCCGGCCGTGCCGTAAAGCGTAACGCATCCCATGGCGCCGTAAAGGTCGTCGATGGCCGCCGCCACGACATCCACTCCCGAGGCGTGGCGCAGGTGCACGAGGTTCGACTGCTCGGTGCCGGTGTTCGCCACGCTCGACCAGCGGTAAGGCTGAAGAAACGGATAGACAGCCTCCAGAGCGTGGATGCCGTAACGTTCCCAGCTCTTGCAGGTCGTCACCGTGATCAGCCGCAGCTTCCCGATCTCGTCCTTTCGCTGCCGCAGTTCGGCCAGCTCGCGGGCATAGCGCATGCAGCTCGAAGACATCAGCGGCTTTCCTTCCGCCTGCCACCGCATGAAACAGCGCAAGTCCTTTTCCTGGTCGGCGAGCGGCTTGTCGATAAATACCGGAACCCCGTTTTCGACGAAGGGCCTGGCCCTCTCCACGTGCTCCCCGCCGATGTCGGTCGGAATCAAAACGGCGTCCACCTCGCCGATCAGGTCCTCGGCGTGCGTGACGGTCCGCGCGATCAGGCTGGTGCGAGCGACGCGCGCTGCGTCGTCCGGATCATCGCACCAGATTCGGGTTACGCGGACGCCTGGGATGCCGAAGTCGGCCTTCGGCCGCGCGCTGAGGTAAGCGCGGATGATGGCGTTCGGGCAATCGGCCAGCGCCCCGGGATCGTAGCCGTTCAGAATCGCGCTCCAACTGTAGGGATGGTCGTTTTCCGCCACCATTCCGGCCAGCCCCAGGCGGATGTCGGCCGGATCAGGAACCAGTGGCTTTTCTCGCTCCCGGCGAATGGCGTTGGCGTCCACTTCCATTACTCCTTGTAGTCTGCGGGCCTCACTCCCTGAGCCTCGAAAAACTCGGCCACTTCTTTCATCTGCTCATCGGTAAAGGTGTGCTGCGGCGGCCGCATGTAGCGCCTGGCTACCCCGAAAAACTCGAGCGTGGCGTGCCAGAAGGGGTGGGTGAAGCGCTTGATGAAGGGATAGTCGTAACGGGCCGTAATCTCGGTCGCCTTCCGCAGGTCGTTCGCCTTCACCGCCTGCCAGAAGCGCATCGGAATGTCCGGAGCGAACGAGCAGTAGGTGCTGTAAAAGGCCTTGGCTCCGTAGGGGTGCCCGACCAGGTAACGGTTTTCCGCCCCGCCTCCGAAGATCTCGACCCGCTTGCCGAACTCGATCGCCCGGTCGATGTAGTCAGCCAGTTGCCCATCCTCCTTCATCGCCACGATCGATTCGATCTCCAGGAGCTTCCGCAGCAAGGGTTCCGGGTACTGGCCGTGAAGAACCAGGGGCAAGCGGGTCGCCCGGGAAATCACGCGGTAGTGCTCCACGAGCTCGTCCTCACTGCCGTAAACCGCGGGCATCAGGATCTGAACGGCGTCGGCGCCCACGGATTCCGAGTAGCGGGCGTAGTCGACGGCACGCTCGGTCCACCACTGCCCCGTTGCCGCGATAGTAAGCCCACGGCCGTCTACCGCCTCAACCAGGGTGCGCGTGAGGGCCTTCACCTCTTCGTACGAGAGCGAGTGGTACTGGCTGTTTCCGGCCGTGAGTGCAAAAACCGGGACGCCATAGCGCAGTGCCCGTTCGGCCATGCGCCGAACAGCGGCGTGGTCGATTTCCCGCTTCTCGTTAAACGGCGTCGGCTGCGACTGGATCGGACCGGCCAGCCGCCTCCGGAAATCCTGAGGCGCAGCCGCTCGCTTCCCGGTCGGCTCGCTCCGCAGCCCTGCGACAGCAAGGCCGGAAGCCGCAAGGCCGGCGCCACTCACCCTCAGGAATGACCGCCTGGTTGGGGGCCCTGAAATCCGGTTGCTCACTGTGACTCCTTTCCTTTCTGATGGTTTCGGGGTGACGCACCCCTCTTTTCGATCCGGACCACCCGCGCCGGAGCATAGCCGTGTTCGATAAAGGAGCGCTCCAGGAAACAGGACCCCAGAGTGCTGGGTATAAAAAGGTCTTCGTCTCCGTCCTGATTCAGATCGACGGTGATCGCCCGAGGCTCGATGATGGGCGGCAACTGCAGGTCGATTCCCTTGTCAAACGCCGGTTCGTGCCGGGTGCCCTGATTCAGAAAGAGCCGGACCGGGCTGGAGGCAATGCCCACCAGCAGGTCGATCAGCCCGTCCCGGTTCCAGTCCACCGCGTCAACCATTCCGCGCGACCCGGTCCGCGCCACCACCACGCCGCGACAGAACAACGGGTTATCCTCCGGCCCGGCGTTCTCGTAGTACCGGACTTCGCCGTGTTCGTCGCTGACCGCCAGATCGAGCATCCCGTCTTGATTGAAGTCGGCCGCCGTGAAGACGGTGCGAGCGCCCTGCAACGCCGCGAAATCCTTCTTCGGGTCCTTGCCGATGGGGCCCACCTTGATCTCGTTGCCATCGACCGTCTTCAGCTTGAAGCCATCAAGGTCGAAGCGCCGTTCCCCGGAGGTCGAAAGATTGCGATGAAACCAGACATGGCCTCCCCAGTCACCAAAGAGGACGTCAAGGCGCCCATCCCCGTCCAGGTCGTACAGGCGAGGCCAGAACCAGTCGTCGCCCGTGTTCGAAGGATGAGCAATGCGCACCCCCGGCGGCAGGACGTCGACCTTTTCGCCATAGACCCCGGGGTTCCCTTTTCCCTGGTCCAGGTAAGCTTCGTAGTTGGAAACCACGTCCAGCCGGCCGTCGCGGTTCCAGTCGATGAACTGCGTCGAGATGTAGGCCCCAGTTCCGGGCAGCTCGACATTTCCCCAGGTGCTCGACAACGGGCGGTCATGGGCCTCGAAGAGCGGACGGCGCCGGTCCCCCAGATTGCGGTACAGGTAAATGTTCCCGGCCGCAGCCACCGCCAGATCGAGATCACCGTCGCTGTCCCAGTCGGCGGCCCGGGGAACGGCCAGGTTGTGAGCCGGGAACGTTCCCTGCTTCGGGAAAGGACGCTCCTTCAAAACGGCCTGCCGCTTCGTGCCGACGTTCTCGTAGTAGCGGAGATAGTGTTCGGGGTCGGGAACCTTCCACTTGAACCGGCCGGACACCAGGTCCAGGTCGCCGTCACCATCGAAGTCTGCCGCGCACGGGGAGGCGCACCACTCCCCAACATTGAGCGGTTTGCCGTCGGCCTCGAGCGGCCCGGCCAGGCGCAGCCGCGGCACGCCGTTCGGATTGCGGCCGACATTCTCATAGAAGTAAATCCGGCCGGTGACGTAGCCGCCCGCCAGCAGGTCTCCGTCTCCGTCGCCATCCCAGTCGGCCGAGGCCAGCACCGGGTAGTAATCCTCTTTGAAGATGTCCTCACTGCCGACAACCAGCGGAGAGAAGGGGAGCGCCATGGGCTTCCCCTCCACCTCGACGAACCCCTTGTAAACCAGCTTGCGAGCCCGGTTCGTACCCTCGTTCCGGAAAAAGACAACCCGGTTCCAGTGGCTTCCGGCCAGCACGTCTTTCTTTCCGTCGCCGTCCCAGTCGATGATCAGCGGGACGAACGCGAAGCCGGTGTCCGGCGGAATCCCGGCCGCGTCGACGATCAACTGGTATCCCGGGAAACGAGGCGATTTCCGGGTGCCGGCGTTGGGGAACCAGAAGAAGTGGCCGTAGTCCTCCCCGAATACCAGGTCGAGCAGCCCGTCCCCATTCCAATCGTCGATGTCGATGCAGACGTGGCTCGCGCCCGTCGTCGTCTTGCCCCGAGGTTCACGCCGGGGGGTTCCGTCGCCTACCCAGCCAGCCGGAGCGCTCTCGGAGGGTGACTGGCCCTGCGGAAGGAGACTGAAGTAGATCGCATAGTACGAAGGCTGATTGCCCTGCTGATCGTGGACCCAGGCGAGTCTCCCCTGCCGCCAGTCACCAACGACGTTGTAGAAGTGCCCTCCGCGCGTGCGGTTCCTCATCCGGATCTCGCCGGCGGTGTGGTTGATGGAGCCCATGAATTCGGGGAACTCGTAGGGAACGCTGGCGTCATACCAGCGAAAAGGCCGGTCGTGCGGGCTGCGTCCGTATGCGAAGTCCTTGAAGGGCAGCGGGTCCCCGCAAAGCGGCTCCACCTTCATCACCTGCAGGGAAGCCAGGTCAGGCAACCTGGTCTCCCCGAGCTTCTTCAGCTCGGACAGAAAATCGATTTCGATCTCGGTCGGAAGCTGATCGTGCCCCCTTCCGGCCAGGTCGACCGGCGCGACCTCGACCAGCATTCGCCAGCCTCCGGTTCCCACCCACTCGACCCGCGCCGGCAACGCGGCGGCGTTAAGCAGACCCGCGCACAAGGCAACCGTCGCCAGCTGCGCGGACCACCGTTTCCAGCAAGCTTCAAAGCCGACCATCAGGGCTTCCTCCCTGCGCCGTGCCCCGGCGCGATCTCGAGCACGGCCGACTCGATGTCGCCGTACTGCTCGGTGTCTGAAACTGTCAGGTTGGCCCACACCACGACCAGCTGCCCGCGGCTGTTAAGGGTAACCCCGGGATAGCTCACTTCCCGGCTCCAGACTTCCTCGTCACTCCGGGGAACTGCGGTCTCGCCCAGCATGACCGGCGGCTGCCACGTCTCACCGCCGTCCGTTGAGATGCGCAGAGTCAGGGGGGTGCGGACGGACGGTGAATCATTGTGAGCCAGAACGAGCAGGCCGCTGGGCACGCTAAACAGGCAGTGCGAGGAGCCTGGAGCCGGAAGCGGGGTCTTGACCGGCTGATCCCAGGTCTGCCCCCGGTCTTTCGAGTAAACCTTCCAGAGGAAACCGTCATTGGTGCGCAGGACCATCAAGACGCGGCCCGAGCCGAGTTCCGCCAAAGAAGGCTCGCCGGCCCCTGCGGGGGTCACGATTTCCCCATGCCTGGTCCACGTCGCTCCCCTGTCGCCGGACCGCAGCACGCTGGCACGGGACGGGATTTCGTACAGCGGCAGCAGCAGTTCACCCGTGGAAAGCCGGATCCCGTTACTGCGGCAGAAGACCCCGCGCCCGATCAGCCGGGGCCCGGACCAGCTGCGGGCGGAGTCATCCGAGTAGCGCGCGAAAAGCTTGAACGACTGGACCCCAACGCCCTGGCGATCGCGCATGACCGGATAGCGGTTGTGACGCCCGGCAGTGTAGAAAAACCAGATGCGCGGGCCGTCGGCGATGAAGGCAGGATCGAAGTCAGACTCGCGGGGAACGTCCTGCAGAACCCTGGCGGGAGTCCAGTTCACGCCGCCGTCGGAGGAGAAGGAGGCCAGGATAGCCTGGTGGACGGAGGCCTCGAAGGGGCCGGAAAACCAGGCTGCCATCAACCGGCCGTCGGGCAGGCCGACGACGCTCGGAGCATGATTGAATCCATGCCGGTTCGTCCGGTCGTAGGGATCGGCCGCCGGGTGGGCGAAGACCGTCGAGCGGCTGACGATTTGCGGCGCCTGGGACGTGGCCGCCGCCAGGCGGCTCGCCGCCAGCAGGAGCACCACGGCCAAAAGCGCCATCCAGCCGCCACGGCCTTGACTCTTCCACTCCAACCGCCGGCTCCGCCCGGCCGCGTCGGCTCGCCCCATCGACCCCTCCTTTCGATTATCGATAAAAATCTAATGCACGGGCCAGCATCTGTCAACAGATTATTATCGATTATCTTTAATCAGCGCATGCCCCCTCTTGCGGTAGTTCGCAGGGACTTTTCTGCTTTGAGCGTCCTCGACCCTGTTCGAGGGCGAACAGAGCGGTCCGCACTCGCCGGCTGACGGTCACTGAGAAACGCTCCGTCGAAAACAGCGACTCGAGTTGCTCCCGGGGAAGCGGCGGTTCCCAGCCGCTGAAGAGCCGCTCCCTGACGCGCGCGATCTGCTCGGCCGACAGCGGCGGGTTGCGGCGGTCTTTGTCGTTGAAGGTCGCCCCGCTCAGAATCGAGGTCGGCCGCTCCAGGAAAATCCGCGCCTGGTCAAAGCCCCGCAGGTCGAAGTAAGCCCACTGGAAATCGTCGAAGCCGGGGTCCGTCCCGGGCCGGGCTTTTTCCGGATCCAAGAGCACCACCGGACCGGTCTCGACTCGAAAGCTGCCGTCGTCGTTGCCGTCCGCCCACTTGACCGGGTATTCCACGGCGTAGACGAAGTTCCCGTCGCGGCTCTCGAACTCGGTTCGAGCCGTCACCTCCTTCCAGCTCCGCAAGGCGTCCCTGATCTCGCTCCCGTTCGAGAGCAGCCGGGCCGGACGCCGCGCCAATTGCATCCCGCTTGAGGAAAAGTAGCTGATGGGCCTCACCGAGGGATTGCGGCTGTAATAGGAGACATGCGAGCGGCGCGTGTAGAAATGGCGGGCTCCGAAAATGAACCAGAAGTCGTAGCCGGCGTCGGCGCCCCCCTGCAGTCCGGTCTGCACCCGGACACTCGAGACGTACTCATCTGAACTCCCCGTCCGCCGATCCAGGATTTCCCCGCGGCAATCCAGCTGGATGCGCACCCAGATGTCGACATCGGGAGGCACATAGTGGAAAAACGAGCGGGAAAAGTCTATCGCAGCGACTTGTTCCCTTTTCGGATTGGCGCCCCGGGCGCCGGCCGCAATAAGCGGCGAGGCGGCCAGGGTGGCGGCCAGCAAGCCCCGCCGGGTCAGACCATCACTCGCACGGTTCATGATGCTCCCTTCCTTTTCGTTATTGTGACCTCTTTGCCGAGGGCCGCTCGGCGAGCCGCCGGCTCGACACCCGCTCGATCACCGTACCGGCCCACGTGACTCCCAGGCTCATCAGGAAGGTCGCCGGGGTGATCCAGAGGCTCGAGACCGGGCTGAAAACCATGACGATCCCCACCAGAACGCCGGCCGGCATCGAGGCCAAAAGCGCGCGTCCGCTGACCCGCCAGCTGGTGAGGGCCAGAAGGACGCAGGCAAACAGCGGTCCCAGGAAAACCCCCAGGAGCGTCTGAATGATTTCGAAAATGGACCCCAGGGCCCCCACCACACCGGCCATCCCGGTCGCCGCGACTCCCAGCATGAGGCTGATGAGCCGGCCGAAGCGCAGCTGCCGGCCTGCCGCCTCCCGCCCCGGCGCAAAGGACCGGAAATCAAAGGTGAAGGAGGCCGCCAAAGCATTGATCCCACCTGCCATGCTGCTCATGGTCGCGGCCATCAGGGAGGCCAGCAGCAGACCTACGACTCCGGAGGGCAGTCGGGTGGCGATGAAATACGGAAAAACCTGGTCCGCCGTCGCCGGCAGAAGCGGGTCGGGCTGCGACCGGTACCAGGCAGCCAGGCACAGCCCCACCAGGGACAGCAGCAGAATGACCAGAATGGAGCCGACGGCGTTGACGGTGAAGGACCGGCTGGCGGAACGGGGGTCGCCGGCGGCCAGGTAACGCTGCAGGATCATCTGGTCCGCGCCATACAGGCCGATGTTGCTCAGGCTGAAGCCGATCCCGATCGCCCAGACGGTGAACGTCAGCGAGGGGTCGAAAGAAAAGTCGAACAACGTCAGGTGCCCCGACTCCCGGAGCGCCCCCAGCGCCGTGGCCAGGGGAACCGGCAGGTGCGTGAGGACGTGACCCACCGTCAGGGCGAGCCCCGATATGATCACGAGGAACTGAAGGGCGTCCGTGTAGATAACCCCCCGAATCCCGCCCACCGTCGCATAGACCGTGCTGCCCAGCCCGATGATCAGGACTATCGGCCAGAACCAGCCGGGCTCCAGCCGCCCGGCCGCCATCACCGCCAAGGCCGGAGCGTAAATCAGGGTCGCCAGCCAGCCCAGGCGCAGAAGCACGAACAGCGTGCTCGCGCCGAGCCGGACCGTGTTTCCGAACCGGGTTTCAATGACCTGGTAGGGGTACTCGACTGACTGCCCCAGATATCGGGGCAGAAACCAGAAGCGCAAAACCAGCCAGGCCGCCACGAACGAGAAAAGGCCGAGCAGCAGCGCCGCACCGTGGCCGTAAACCACGCTGGGATACGCCAGAAAACTGATGCCGCTGAAAAGGGCAGCCGCTATGCTGAGCCCCACCAGAATCGAACCCAGCAGGCCGGCCAGCCCTCCCCGCGCCGTAAAGTAGTCCTGAGAATCACGCTGCCGCCCCCTTGACAGGACACCGACCAGAATGCTCGAGAGCAGGTAAAGAACAATGATGAGAACATCCCATTGGCTGAGCATCGGAAACTCCCTTTGCGCGGTCACGCGGCCCGGCCGCGGCTGCTCTAATGACGGCTTGCGCTGAATCAGTCCACCCTGACTCGCGCCGACCAGATATCTCCGTACTGCTCTCGGTCGGACAGCACGATTCGGGTCCAAACGACGATCAGAGTCCCATCCTCCAGCTCGGCCATCGACGGGTAGGAAACCTGCCTTCCCCAGACGGCCTGCCCTTCCTCGGGCAGCTCAACGCGGGCGATCTCCAGGGGCTTTCCCCAGGTCCGGCCGTCATCCCTGGAGACACGCAAGGTCAGGCGGGTCCTGGCCGGCGGTTGGGAGTCGTTGTGAGCCAGCACCAGGTTTCCGTTTCGGCAGCGCAAAAGACTGTGAGAGGAGGCGGCCGCCGTCAGCCCGCTGTTTTCCGGCGCCGACCAGGTTTCACCCCGGTCCCCGGAAAAGGCCCGCCAGAGGAAACCGTCGCGGGTGCGCAGGACCATCATGATGCGGCCCTCACCAAGCTCGGCGATGGCCGGTTCCCCTCCCCCCGTCTCGGTCATCACCTGCCCGAAATCCTGCCAGGTGCGCCCTCCGTCGGACGACTTGAGGACCCCGCCCGAGGACGGGACGCGGTAGATCGGCAACAGCAGCTCGCCCGAAGACAGGCGAATGCCGTTGCTTCGGCAGAACACCTTTTCGCCGGCCGTCCGAGGCCCGGACCAGCTCTGACCGCCGTCACCCGAAACCCGGTACCAGGTCTTGAACGAGGCCGGCCCCACCTCCTCCTTCTCATTCCGGACAAAAGGATACCGGCTGTGACGGCCGGCCGAGAAAAACAACCAGGTCCTCGCTCCATCGGCGATGAACGCGGGATCGAAATCCGACGTGCGAGGCAGGTCCTGGATCACCCGGGCAGGCGTCCAGTTCAGGCCGCCGTCAGACGAAAAGGCCCCCAGGATCACCTGGCGAACCGAGGCCTCGTACGGCCCGGAAAACCAGGCAGCCAGAAGACGCCCGTCGGGCAGAGTGGTTACGCTGGGTCCATGGTTGAAACCGAAGCGGTTCTCTAAATCGTAAGGGTCGCCGTTCTCGTGGATGAAAACGGGAGACGACGACAACAAAACCAGCTTCTCCCCTTCGTCGTCCCAGCCCCCAGCGAAACCTGGAATCAATCCCAGATACAGAAGACCCAACGCCCACGCCCGCATCACTTTCTCCTTGTTGGCCGCTTTATCGATAATCGAGATTCAACAACCTACACCAGGGACGGCACCCTGTCAACAGCGAAGACCTGTCCGTTGTAACCCCTCAGTTTTTGTTCGGAGTGTGGCAGGAACGAGGAGAGAGGCCGGTGCTTTACCAAGCCTCGAA
>JBHGBF010000116.1:0-25439 GCA_041946865.1 Acidobacteriota bacterium
ACCCTGTACCAACAACTTCTGTAAGCTCAATCCCCACGCCCGAGTTGTCTGCTTTCCCCTTATCCACAGATTAGGGGTCGCCCCCGCAGGGTTGATTTGTTCTGTTGTCCTACCACTCGGTGTCGCCTGTTATCACTTGTATTCCGGGAGGGGGCCCGCAAGCCGGCGTCCGGCGTGCGCCGGGTCCCGTCAGAGCCGCGCGCGAGCGTTTTCCAGCGAAGCAAGCGGGTTCGAACAGCCAACAGATGGCATGCCCCACGAGATCCCAACACGCGTTGGCCACCCTCTTTGCCCTTGGACCGATTTGCCCCTTATAATTCCGGGATGCTGAATCCAGATCGTTATTTTGATCCTGATCCGACGATCCGGCGCCTGGCCAGGCGCCTGTACCGAAAAGTTGAACGGCTGCCGCTGGTCTGCCCTCACGGCCATGTCGATCCCCGGCTGCTGGCGGACAATACGGCGTTCCCCGATCCGACAGAGCTGATCATCATTCCCGACCATTACATTTTCCGGATGTTCTACTCTCAGGGCGTCCCCCTCGAGACACTCGGAGTCCCGCGCAAGGACGGAGGGCCGGTTGAGAGCGACCATCGGAAGATCTGGCAGGTCTTCGGGGACAACTTCCGGCTGTTTCGGGGGACTCCGACGGGCTGCTGGCTCAAACAGGAGTTTGCCGAGGTGTTCGGCATCGAGGAGCCGCTCAACTCCGAGTCTGCCATGCGGATTTACGACCAGATCTCCGACAAGCTCTCCCAGCCTGATTTTCTTCCCCGGGCGCTCTTCGAACGGTTCAACATCGAGACGCTGGTGACGACTGACGGCGCCTCCGACCGCCTGGACCACCACCGCAAAATCCGAGAGTCGGGCTGGAAGGGACGAGTGATTCCGACGTTCAGACCCGATAAGGCCGTCAACATCCTGCAAGCGGGATGGAAAGACGAGATCGAGCGGCTTGGCCAGGTGACCGGCCGGGAGATCGGCTCGTTTGGCGAGTACCTGCGGGCCTTGGAGGAACGGCGTCGCTACTTTATCTGCATGGGGGCGACCGCGACTGACCAGGGAGTCACGGAACCATTCACCACCGAACTGTCCCGAGGCGATGTCGAAGCGATTTTTACCCGCGCTCTTCGAGGAGAGGCGACCGAGGACGACTCCCGGCTCTTCACCGCGCACATGCTCATGGAAATGGCGCGTGTGAGCGTCGAAGACGGGCTGGTCATGCAGCTGCACGCCGGCTCATACCGGAATCATAACGAGGTCATATTCGAGAAGTTCGGCCCGGACAAGGGCTGTGATATTCCGATTGCTTGCGAATTCACTCGCAATCTTCGCCCCTTGCTCAACAAGTACGGGAACGAGCCGAATTTCACCCTGGTGCTTTTCACGCTTGACGAATCCACTTATTCACGAGAGCTTGCGCCCTTGGCAGGTCATTACCCGGCGGTGAAGCTTGGACCTGCCTGGTGGTTTCATGACAGTCGGGAGGGTATGACCAGATTCAGGAGACGTGTCACTGAAACGGCAGGCATCTACAATACGGTCGGATTCAATGACGACACGCGGGCGTTCCCGTCAATCCCGGCCCGCCACGATCTGGCCAGGCGCGTCGATTGCAACTTTCTGGCGACGCTCGCCGCCGAGCATGTCATAGAAGTGGAGGAAGCCGAAGAGATGGCTGTGGACCTGGCTTACAACCTGGTCAAGGCGGCGTATAAGCTGTAAAGGTTCGGAGGTTCAGAGGTCCACTACCGGCCGCATTGCTTTTCCAGCGGCTGTGGACCTCTGAACCCGGAACCGTCAGTGTGGGATTTGGAATCCGACCAGCTTCTTTCCCATCTCGCGTCGTCGCGTGGGATTAGCCGCCCGGTACTCCTCCAACCATTCCCGGATTTTCCAGGGGTTTGCGTTGAGCACGTGGCAGACCCACACGAAACTGCCCGGATAATCATCTTCGAGTGAGAACCACTCTAGCGCGTCTTCCCTCCAGGCGATACACTCTTTGGACTCCTTGCGCGATGTAATGATGTCTCGGAACGCCTGGATGAGAATCCCGGATGCCAGCCTCCGCAGGGAAGGTTCCGGACCCTTCTTGGGTGGATACAATCCTTCACTCGCCAACGTTAACTCTGTCATGTCAAACACCTTTCTGATCGGAATTAACGCTAAATCCGGCGCCTCGGATCGCTGAATAAGCGTTTAGTCTAAGAGAGCGCCCGTGGGTCGCCTATCCGCTTCCGTCTGTTTGTCGCGTAGGAATCCGAGAAACCGCGGCCGAGTCGAGTGTGAGTCGCGCGTCAGATAGGTCCCACAGAACCCTTTATTCCTCGGCCTTCGCTATTCAAAACGGCCCGAATGTCTTAGACTGAGGCGTATTCGTGCTCTGATGCTCAGGAGGTTAAGATCGATGAAATGCAAATATCTTCCGTTAGCTTTTGGGCTCCTCCTTGCTGCGGTCACGTGCATTCCGTCCCTGGCTCAGCAGGTGGCAGCGAAAGAAGAAGGCTGGATCTTGCTCTTTGACGGGAAGAGCTTTGATGGCTGGACGGTTTCGAAAGAAAACCCTAACACCTTTAAGCTGGAGGACGGCGCCTTCGTGGCGAACGGCCCGCGCGCTCATTTGTACTACACCGGTCCGGTCAACGGGGCTACCTTCAAGAATTTCGAGTTGAAAGTGGATGTGATGACCCGGAAAAGCTCGAACGGCGGCATCTACTTCCATACCAGGTACCTGGAATCCGGATGGCCCGACAAGGGTTTTGAAGTCCAGGTCAACAACTCCTATGACCGGGACCCGCGCCGCACCGGCAGCCTGTACATGATGCAGGACGTGAATCAAGTGCCGGTTCCCGATGACGAGTGGTTTACCGAACACATTATCGTGAAGGACAAGAGGGTGATGGTCCGAGTCAACGACAAGACGGTCGTAGACTGGACCGAGCCTGTTCCGCCGCAGCCGCCCAGGAACGCCCCCGGTCGGGTTCTGGGTGAAGGCACCTTTGCCCTCCAAGGCCACGATCCCGGCAGCACCGTCTACTACAAGAACATCAGGGTGAAACCCGAGTAAAAGCTGTTGCGGTTCACGCTTCCCTGGCACGCCTCCGGAATGCCGGAGAGGTGCCGGAAATTTGTCACAGTTGACAAACCAGTAAACATTTTCGACACCCTCGTTACCCGGCAACTGGCAAGGGAGCAATATGCTTGAGCAACTCGTCCTTAGGCAGAAGACGGGCAAGGCGGAATACGACCAGAAAGTCGAAGAATTCGAGCGCAGGCTCGGCGAGCTTCAACGCCGGGCGCGGGAGCTTCGCATACCGGTCATCATTGTCTTCGAAGGTTGGGACGCCGCCGGTAAAGGCACGATGATCAACAGGCTCATGCAGGCACTCGATCCGAGGGGGTTCAGCGTTTACCCGATCAGTGCCCCAACCGAAGAGGAATCTCATCGGCCTTTTCTCTGGCGTTTTTGGACAAAGACGCCCGAACGCGGCCGCATTGCCATTTTTGACCGAAGCTGGTACGGGCGGGTTCTTACGGAAAGGGTCGACGGGCTGATCCCCAAAAAGCTGTGGCAAGCCAGCTACGAGCAGATTCGCTCGTTCGAGCGCCAGTTGGCTGACGACGGCGCGGTTCTCATCAAGTTTTTCCTGCACATCAGCAAGAAGGAGCAGAAGAAACGCTTTCTGCAATTGGAAGCCAGCCCCTCCATGTCGTGGAAGGTGACTAAACACGATTGGCGGCATCATCGGCAGTATGAGAAGTACGCCCGGGCGATTGAAGACATGCTCGCCCAGACCGACACCGCCTTTGCTCCCTGGACGATCGTCGAATCGCATGACCGGCGGTTTGCTACCCTGAAGGTCTTTGCCGGCACAATTCGCGCGCTGGAGGACCGGATAATGGCGAGCGAGGATTCGAGGGAGCCGGAGAAGCGGCCGGACAGCTCTCCGGCGCAGGAATTTCCCAGCACCTCGCTCCTGGAAACCGTCGATCTCACGCGCACGCTGTCCCGCTCCACCTACGAACGGAAACTGGAGACCTATCAAGCGCGGGTCCGTGAGCTGGAGCATCAGATCTACTTGCGGAGAATACCCGTCGTGGTCGTGTTCGAGGGATGGGACGCTGCCGGCAAGGGAGGCAACATCAAGAGGCTCACCAAGAGCATGGATCCCCGCGGGTACGAGGTCATCCCCGTCGCGGCGCCGAACGACGTCGAGAAGAACCATCACTACCTGTGGCGTTTCTGGAACGAGCTGCCGAAGGCCGGCCACATCACCGTGTTCGACCGCTCCTGGTACGGTCGGGTTCTCGTTGAGCGAGTCGAGGAATTCTGTTCGGCCGAGCAGTGGAAACGAGCCTACCGCGAGATCAACGAGATGGAAGAGCACCTGGTCAGCTTCGGTACCGTCCTGGTGAAGTTCTGGCTGCAGATCGACGAGCTGGAACAGCTGCGGCGATTCAAAGAACGCGAAGAAGCCGAGTGGAAGCAGTGGAAGATCACTCCCGACGACTGGAGAAACCGCGAAAAGTGGTGCCTTTACAAGCCTGCAGTGGAGGAAATGCTCGCCAGAACCAGCACCTCCTACGCTCCCTGGACCATTGTCGAATCGAACTGCAAACTGTACGCCCGAATCAAAACCCTCCAGACCGTGATCAAGAGCATCGAGGCCCGGCTGAGAGCCGCATGAGAGCAGGACCGGGAGAGGGCACTTGCCCACTCCCAGTCCTGGAGGCTGGGAGTCGAGTGGCCACGAGCCAACTCGGCGCCCATCTTCTCTCTGTGCGCCTCGATCCCGTAAGTGTGTAGCAGAAACTTTACGGTTAGGTTACGGTGACACATGAAAATCCGGAACCTTTTGAGGCCGCGGGACACCAAGGTATCGGAATCCGATAGGAGTAACGCATGCCTGAGTCGAAAACGGATCTCTTGCGAGGGACGCTCGACCTCCTCATTCTCAAGGCCCTGTCTTTGGAGCCTTTGCACGGCGTGGGGATCGCCCGCCGGATCAGCCAGATGACTGGCGGGGCCTTCCGGGTAAGCTTCGGTTCGCTTTTCCCGGCACTTCACCGCATGGAAGAGCGAGGATGGGTGAGCGCCGATTGGCGCTCCTCGGAAAACAACCGCCGTGCGAAGTACTACAGGCTGACTGCGCTGGGACAAAAGCGAGCCGAGGCCGAGGAACGGGATTGGAACCGGCTCGTGCAGCTTATGACCGCCGCTATGCGATATGCAGATCCAGAGACGGAGGAGGGCTGATGCTGAAGAGCGCGCGCAATTTCCTGCAGAAAAGAAGAGCCGAACAGGCGCTTGACGAAGAACTACGGTCATGTGTCGACCTCCTGACCGAGGAGAAGATGCAGAGGGGTGTCGGGCAGGCTGAGGCGCGCAGGCAGGCGCTGATAGAACTGGGCGGTGTGGAGCAGGTCAAGGAGGAAGTTCGGGCCGTGCGGGGGCTGCCGTTCCTGGAGGCGATGATCAGGGATGTTCGCTTCGGGCTGAGAAACCTGGTGAGAGCGCCCGGATTCACGGTCGCCGTGATTCTTACGCTCGGTTTGGCCTTGGGCGCAAATGCGGCCGTTTTCGCCCTCCTCGACCGGTTAGTCCTGCGTCCTCTCCCGGTGAAGGAGCCGGCTGCTTTGGTGATTGTGAGCGCCCCGCCGATTCCGACCCGTAGTCGGCTGACTGTCATGTTCGTGACGCGAGGCGGGGTGAAGGGCGTATCTTACCCGCTTTACGTGGCCCTAAGAGACCGGCTGAACGTTTTCGAAGGCATGCTGGCCGAGTTTCATGTGACGGCGACCGTGCTGGCCGGCGGCGAGCCATTTATGGCTGGCGGAGTGGTGGCGACCGACAACTATTTTGAAGCTCTCGGGGTCCGCCCCGTTCTCGGCAGGGTGTTTGGACCGGGAGAGGATCGGGCACACGGCCACAGCCCGGTTGTCGTGATCAGTCATGGCCTGTGGCAGCGCCAGTTCGGCGGTGATCGGTCGATTTTGAATAAGACTATTCGTCTGAATCAGCTGCCGATGACCGTGATCGGGGTAACTCCACCCGGTTTTACTGGCACGGTGGCCGGAGACACCTCCGACTTTTTCACCTTGCTTAGCGCCAGAGACAAGTTGATCGGCTCCAGATTCAGGTACGACTCTCCGGATTTCAACATCTACAAGCTGGTTGCCCGGCTTGCTCCCGGCGTCGCCCAGGAGCAGGCTGAACATGTGGCGGACGGAGTCTATCGCCAACTGCTGGCCGACGCGGTCGGTGACGGCGCCCGGACGGAGAAGTCCCGGGCAAGATTCGCGTCTCAACACCTGACGCTGTCACCTGGTGGGTATGCTTCTAACGATCAGTCCGCGCTGGGACGCGACCTGAAGACTCCTCTCCAATTGCTGATGGCCATGGTCTCCCTGGTGCTGATCGTTGCCGCCGGCAATGTCGGTAACCTTTTCCTGGCGCGCGGCGAGGCCCGGGCACGCGAGACTGCAATCCGCTTTGCCCTGGGCTCGACTCGCTGGCGGGTGCTACGCCAATCCCTGCTGGAAAGCCTGATGCTGGCATTGGGGGCTGGGCTGTTTGGCCTCCTGCTGGCCCACTGGACGTCGAGCCTGGCGCCGGTCCTGCTCGACGTGGAGACATTGCCGGAAGGAGTAACTTCAGCGCCTGACCATCGGGCGGGTGCCGTTACCCTTGGGCTGGCTCTGGTCGCTGGCCTCGTGATCTGGGCGGCTTCCGCTGTACACGCTGTCCGGCGCGGCAGCTCCTGTTCCTTGATTCAGCAAGTGAAGATTGCGGGACGCCGGCCCGGCTTCCACTGGAGAAGGGTACTGGTGGCGGCCCAGATCGCGTTGTCGATCGTGCTGCTTTGCGCTTCCGCCGTGCTCTCGCGCAGCCTCATCAAGCTCATGCGTGTCGATACTGGCTTCCCCGTCGAGAACCTTTACAGCTTCTCACTGAATCCCGGCCAGGCTGGATATGGGAGCTCTCAGTCCGGCGCTTTCCTGCTCAGTGTCCTGGACCGGCTGAGCCGGATTCCCGGAGTCGCGAGCGCGTCCATCACCTCCCAGCTGCCGCTGTCAGCCGGCGGCTCGGGTGGCTTTGTCATTGCAGACGCGACCGATGCGCCGCACGAGGTGGGCGCCGACATCATTGCCGAGGTCGGCGCCGGGTACTTCAGGAGTCTCGGTATGCCTGTAGTCGCCGGCCGGGAATTTACCTCCGATGATGGGACCGGCTCCTTGAAAGTGGCGCTGCTTAACGAATCGCTGGCTCGCCTTCTCTTCGATCACAGCAACCCTCTCGGTCGGCGCGTCGGCTTCCAGGGAGGGCCGCCGGACATGCAAGTGGTCGGGATCGTCAAAGACACCAGGTCCAACTCCCGGGCCGCGGTCAGGCCGAGCCTGTTCCGGCCGTACAATTTCAAAGAGCCGCCGAACAATCAGGCCGCATTCGTGGTGCGTGTCGCCCGGTCGGGAAGCCTGAGCAGCGACGCGGTGCGAACTGTCGTGAGGGGAATTGATCCGGCAGTAGCGGTCACCGAATTCACTTCGATGACCGAGCGGACTTCCCGGTTGTTGTACCGTGATCGCATGCTGGCCTCTGTTTCGCTGTGTTTTGCGGCTCTGGCAGCGATCCTCTGCGGGATCGGGATTTTTGGCCTCACGAGCTTCAGCGTGGCCCATCGCTCGCAGGAAATCGGTTTGCGCATTGCCTTGGGCGCTACCCGAGGCTCGATTCAATGGCTGGTCATGAGGGAGGTCTCTTGGCTGGCCGCGGCGGGATGCGCCGGCGGGCTCGTGGCTTTTATCACTTTCAACCGGGTCCTTTCCTCGGTCCTCTTTCAGCTGACACCGGACGATCCGGCGAGCCTGGTCGTGGGTGCGCTGGTTCTGGGCGGCACAGCTTTCGCGGCCGGGTTTCTGCCTGCCTGGCGGGCTGCCCGCCTTGACCCTGCGTTCATCTTGCGGCAGGAATGAGCTGACCGGCCACGAATCAGGAGCGTGGTCACCGCTCTTTCAAATCCAGACGGACGACTTTGGAATCGGGCGGCGTTTGGCCGAGATCCTCAAAGTAGACTTCGATATCCGGGCACGGTCCGAAGACTCGAAACAGGTTGCCACCGTCCGAATACCAGACAAAATCCGGCTCTCCTGTCCGGCCGATCAGGACACGCCCTGATTGGCAGACGCCGTGACGCGCCGCCGCCTCTTGAAACCGTTCGAGCAGTTGCTTGGAGACCCGAGCGGATTTCACAGGCCATGAAGTGTGACGCTCGTTGGTGACCCCTACGACCGTGCTGAACATGAAGCCGAAAGCCAGAACGGGTAGAAGCACCTTGAAGCAGGCGTCCAGGATAGTGCGGCTGAACTGCCCGACGACGAGCGAAAGACCCAGCAGGGAAAAGTAAAGGTTGTGGTGCATGACCCGCCCGGCCAAGGGAAGGACCGGAGCCAGAGTCAGCAGGAAAGCGGCCAATCCGAAAATAACCAGCCGGTCTCTTTTGGCCAGGCGGAAAATCACGAACCCAGTGAACCCGACGGCAAAAGGCAACATCAGACCGGCGGAGACTAGCGTGAGAAACGGATAAGGGACCGTGAGCTTGGGTAACGACGCCGACTTGATGAGGGCCGGCATGAGGGCGTTGCCGAGCCCGCTTCCGTCAGGCAGGTTCACTGCCCACCACAGATACTTGATCTTGGGCAGCAGCGAGGACACCGACCACGACATGCGATAGGGATGACTCGTATCGCCCGGGTACAGATTTCCGGCCCGCAGGTAAAACATGAACCCAACAAAAACCAGGCTTACGGCGGCAAACGGCAGCACCCGCTTCAGGACCTTTGACCAATGCGAATCCTCAGCGGGCCGGTCGGCCAAAAACCCCTCGTAGCACAGCAGCAGCGCCGGGAAGACGACCGCGGTTTCCTTGTTGCCCAGGGCCAGAATCCAGAGAAAAAGCGCGAGGATGTGCCCTCCCGGCCCCCGGCTCTTCAGGTACGCAAGGAAAGCCGCGAGAAAGAAGAAACATCCCAGAAAATCAGGCAGGAAAGTCACCCCGAAAGTCACGAAGAAATTGCAGCGGTGAAGAGCAAAAAAGAACGCCGCGCCCAATGCGACCATCAAATCTGCCCGCAGCCGGCGGGCAATGCGGTAAACCAACAGAACGTTGCTGACATGGAACAGCAAGGGGATGACGTGGTAGCCGGTAGCGTTGAGACCGAACAGGGGATAAAGGACAAAGGAAAACAGGACGAGGCCGAGTGGACGATACTGGCCGCGGTTGTCCAGATTCCCGAAGGCGGACCAGATGTCCGAAAAGGACACCAGACGGCGGCCAAAATAATAGACCCCATCCGGGCTGAAGAACTCAGCCAGGTTCCACGAGAAAAAGCTAAAAATCACAAGGACAATGAGGACCAAAACGCGGTTGGCATTGCCCGTCACTGTTCCATCTCCCCGAGATTGAAGGCTAACACCGGGGCACGCAGACGGCAAGGCGAAAGGGACGGAGAAGGTAACCCTGGCGCCGAAGTGGTCGAGGCCGGATTCCGTGTCGCGCGGTGAATTTGTAGCGGATCGAGTCGCTAGTCGTCGTGATCTGCTCGCCGAAAGGATGATAGGCCCTCCGGCTGCCGGCAATCCTCTTCGATGATCCGGAGAAGCTTATCGGCTGCTTTTCTTTTGTCCCCGTTGGTTGTCGCCTTGTTGAAGCTGTAGACCGACCCCTGCATTTTCTCCCATGTGACCCGATTGTTATTGTTGATTCCCAGCTTTTTCGCAGCTTCGAGCAGTTTTCCGTATGTCTCACTCGCCATATCCTGCGCTCTGCCCGGATTGTCGGAAGTCCTGTCCGGATCCGAGCCAAGTCCCAGCCTGGCCTTGCTGCTGGCTCTTGTATGGGTAGGTGTCAAACCCCCTGTGAGAGTAAGAATCCTGAAGGGTGTGGAGATAAGTACCAAGATCGCCTTCGGATCCGCTCTTCTGAAAACTATCCCACAACGCCGTCGGACGCTCTGCGGAAGTGAAGTGGAAATTCTCGAGCGATCCGTTCAAGATGCTCGCCGGATCGTGTGGTCCACGTGCATCCTCATCCACGAGTTGATCTTCTGCTGATATCCGTCCCGCGGCCTTGGTGTCAAATCCGACAGCCAAGGCGAGGGCGAATATAAGATCCCTGTGTACGTCCTCTCCGTAGTTCCCGGTCGGGTCAACATAGCGCAGGGGATTATTGAATACGTACGTGTACCGGTTCCAGCTTTGAGGATTCAAGGGACTAGCGCTGGCTAATGCCGGGTCCGCACTTGTGAAGCTTCCCTGGGGCCCGGAGTAGTCAGTTGGTTGTTGGAATTGAAGACGAAGAACTTGGGGCGACGGACTGGATCCTTCCTGCCCGCGACCAGGTCGGCCACTTCGCACACGGTGAGGGCCGGAAGATCGGGAGCAGACCGGCGAAAGTGTCTGCTCAGGATACGAAGGGCCTGGCCCGACATCTGCCCCATCACAAAGTGCTCCGCACTATCGCGAAAACTCGATCTACGAAATCACGGACCAGGCGAGCGGCATGCGTCTGCTTCGTCTCGGCTCGGAGCTGAAGCAGGGGATTGCGGTCTCAGGCTCAATCGAGTGGACGGTGCGCCCAGCGGCCTGGCAGGCGGAGGCAGTAGACTGGCGAGGACACGCTGGCGCCGTGGTTGTATCCACGAACCAACCCGAGCCAACATGAACCGACACCTTGGTAAAACGATGAAGAGTCAATCAGGCGTTGTCACTGTCACTCTGTTTGTCCTGCTCGTCCCGTGGTCTCTGGCGAGCGGTGCGTTTCCCCCGCGCGAGCGCCTGTCCTTCAATGCCGGCTGGCGATTCCATAAAGTGGAAGCGGGCGAGGCGGCCGCGGATCTGGCGCCGGCCGACCCGGCTTTCAATGACTCCAGCTGGCGGGCGCTGGACCTGCCGCACGACTGGGCGATCGAGGGGCCGTTCGTGACCAGCGTCCCCAACTCGATCGGCATGCTCCCGTCGGCGGGGGTCGGCTGGTATCGCAAGCGCTTTGACTGCGCGGCTTCGGACCGAAACCGCCGCGTGTTTCTCGATATCGATGGCGCGATGTCACACGCGCAAGTCTGGCTGAATGGTCGCCTGCTTGGTGAGTGGCCCTATGGTTACAGCTCATTTCGCTTCGAGCTGACGTCGTATCTGCGCTTCGGCGGGGCCAACCTGCTCGCGATCCGACTGGACAATCCCCCGAAATCCTCCCGCTGGTATCCGGGGGGCGGCATCTACCGCAACGTCTGGCTGGTCAAGACCGCTTTGGTGCACGTCGCCCACTGGGGAGTTTTCGTGACCACTCCCCACGTCTCGAGGGACAAGGCCACGATAGAGATACGGACGACAATTGAGAACGGATCGAGCTCCCCCGTGACGGTCAGCGTTGAGCAGCAGGTGTTCGAGGAATCAGCCCCCACGCGCACCGTCACCCGGACCGAAGGCTCGCCGGTTTCAGTCAACATCGGGGGGAGCGCAGAGTCGCTCATTCGGCTCGATGTCGCGTCGCCGAAGCTTTGGGAACCCCTCGTCGCGACTTCGGCCGGGCTTTCCAGCGCCCGACTACTGACCGCCGCGGCATCGGGCTCCGGTGGAAATCTCTATCGAGTCCGGACAACCGTGCGAGCGGGCGGCAGGATACTGGACCAAACGGAAACGCGGTTCGGCATCCGGCGGATCGTGATTCACCCGGAGCGTGGTTTGGAGGTCAACGGCCGTCGCGTTCGGCTCAACGGTGTCTGCCTGCATCATGACCTCGGACCCCTCGGAGCAGCGGTCAACGTTCGGGCCCTGGAGCGCCAGCTCGAGCTACTCGCCGAGATGGGCTGTAATGCCATCCGGACAGCGCACAATCCGCCCGCCCCGGAGCTCCTCGATTTGTGCGACCGGATGGGTTTCCTGGTGGTGGCGGAGGCGTTTGACACCTGGCGTTACCCCGCGCGTGAGTGGGTGCCCAACGACTACTCGCGTCACTTCGACAAATGGCACAAGCGCGACATTCGCGCCTTCGTACGCCGCGACCGCAACCATCCGAGCATCTTCATGTGGAGCTCGGGGAACGAGATCCAGGATCAGCGCAAGCCGGACGGCCTCGAAACGGCGCGAAAGCTGCTTGCGCTCTTCCATGAGGAGGATCCGACGCGTCCTGTCACCGGCGGCCTTGACGACCCAAGCGTAATCAAGAACAGGTTTTACCAGGGCTTTGATGTCATCGGCCTCAATTACAAACCGCATCTTTATGCCGAGACCCGAAAGCTAGCCCCCGGATACCCCCTGTTTGGTTCCGAGACGGCCTCGACGGTCAGTTCACGCGGCGAGTATTTCTTTCCGGTGGAGCCGAAAATCGGGGATGGGGCGGACGTTTTTCAGGTCACTTCCTACGATCTCTATTTCCCGACTTGGGCGTCGACGCCCGACACCGAGTTTGCCGCCCAGGACGACAACCCGTCTGTGCTCGGCGAGTTCGTTTGGTCCGGGTTTGACTACCTCGGCGAACCTACGCCCTTCGATCCGACGCGCTATCTGAGCTACAACAAGGACCCTGAGGATCGGCGCAGAATAGTCGCCGCGACTGAAAAGAACGGCGGTTTTGCACCTGCCCGCAGCTCTTACTTCGGGATTCTAGACCTGTGCGGCTTCAAGAAGGACCGGTTTTACCTTTACCAGGCCCGCTGGCGTCCGGAATTGCCCATGGCGCACATCCTCCCCCATTGGACCTGGCCTGAGCGGGTCGGTCAAGTGACGCCTGTTTACGTGTATACCTCTGGCGACGAGGCCGAGCTTTTCCTGAATGGGCGTTCGCTGGGCCTCAAGAAGAAGGGACCGCGCGAGTACCGGCTCAAGTGGGATGGAGTCGTCTATGAACCTGGGGAGCTGAAGGTCGTGGCCCGCAAGGCCGGGCGTGAATGGGCCACGGAGCTGGTGCGCACCGCCGGGACGGCTGCTTCTGTCGCTCTCGAGGCGGACCGCAACGATTTGCGTGCCAACGGCCGGGACCTTGCCTTTGTGACGGTCAGCGTCCGCGATCAGGCAGGCGCGATTGTGCCTCGTTCGAGCGACCGGATACGCTTCCGGCTGGAGGGTCCGGGCCAAATCGCCGGCGTTGACAACGGCGATCCTACCCGTCTCGAGTCTTTTCAGGCGAAGGACTGCCGCGTCTTCAACGGTCTCTGTCTGGTGATCGTTCGCTCGGTTGCCGGTCGATCCGGTCCGGTGGTCCTGTACGCTGAAGCGGACGGCCTTCGACCGGCCCGGATCAGGCTGCGAAACCGGTAAACAGGGCTTGCAGCCGGCCGGTCACCTTTTTTGCGCGAGCAGGAACCGCGCCGGGCCGTCAAAGAGGGAAAGGGCCCCTTCCGGGACTCCGACTTCGCGAGCAAAGGCGAGCAAGTTGCGCTGGATCACGCGAACCTCGTCAAACCCAGCCTTGCGGGCCAGTCCTTCGAGATCCCGCTCGTTGTAGAAGCGGAGTCGAGAGGCCATCGGCTCGGGTGCGGCGGGCGTCCCTTTCAGCTCCGGATCGCTTCCCAGCGCCACCAGGCGACCTCCCGGCCGGAGGGCCCGGCGGATCTCGCTCAGGGCAGCGACCGGATCGGCCAGGAAGCCCAGCACGCCCGTCATGGCCGCGCAGGTGAAAACGGCGTCCGGAAAGGGCAGTTGGTCTGCCTTCGCCTCCAGGATCTCCAGACGTCTGTCAGCGATGGCTCCGCGATTTGTTTCCCGAGCAAGCCGGACCATCTCGGGGCTATGGTCCACGGCAGCCGCGCGACATCCGCTCCGTAATGCGTCCCTCAGGAGCGCTCCTCCTCCACACCCGACTTCGAGCAGGTAGTCGTCTTTCCCGAGTGCGAGCTCGGCGAGGATCACGCGGAAATTCGGATAATGGAAGAGAGGATCGCGGTAAATGGCGCGCGCCTGTTGCCCCGATGGACGACGGGCTCCCCGATCGGTCAGCCAATCGCCCAGGGCGGCGGGCGCGGCGGCAGCCAGGAAGGGGGCTGCCACCTGGGCGGCGAACCAGCCGGCCAGTTCGTCCGGCGCGCCAATCAGCCCGCCCCAACCACTGTGCTCAATTGTGACCTTGGTGCGCTCGCCCGCCGGCTCAAACCGTAATTCTATGCAAGTCTGCCGCGGATCCCAGTCGGCTGGACGCCACTCGAGCCGGATGTTGTGTCCGGGGTTCCAGGAAACAACGCGGGCCACTTCGACTCCGCTTTGGAGGACGCGTCCTTTGGCGCCTCCTTCAAACTGAATCCCCGACCGTTGCAGAGCAGCAGCCAGCTCTTCCACAACGAGATCGAAGGCCGGCGCCGGCTCGAGCTCGAGCTCGATACTGCTGCAAACGGTGGTCGTCGTCTCGGTCAAGGCCATAACACTCGGAAGGAGATACCTTGACGTTCGCAGAATTTTGCCGGGTGTTCAAGCCCGCTAAATGTACTCCACCGTGGCCGGCGGTTTCGGCGTCAGGTCATAGAGGCATCGATTGACTCCGGGTAAAGCCGTGATGCGGCCGCTGAGGCGGTGCAGCACATCCCAGGGCAGTTCGCGCACCGTCGCTTGGCGAGCATCGGTGCTGTCGATGCAGCGGACCACGATAATCTTGCCGAACTCGCGCTTGCCGTTGCGGATGCCGGTCGCGTAATCGTTCAGCAGGACCGCCAGGTACTGGAAGGCGCCCGTCGCCTGGAGCTCTTCTTCGACAATGGCGGTGGCGGCGCGCACGGTTGCCAGGCGCTCTTCGGTCACTTCGCCGACGATCCGCGCGGCCAGCGCCGGACCCGGGAAGGGAATTCGCCGGGCGATTTCCGGTGGCAAGCCGAGCTCTCCCGCAACGGCCCGCACCCCGTCCTTGCGGAGCGTCTTCAGGGGCTCGATCACCGTGTAGCCAAAAGTCTCTTCGGTGTTGATACCCAGCTGGGTCAGGATGTTGTGCTGGCGCTTAATACCTGCCACGGTCTCTTCAATGTCGGTGAGAATCGTGCCATGGAGCAGGTAGCGAGCGCCGGTCCTTTTGATGGCCTGAACGAAGACGTCCCTGTAGAAGGTGCGGGTGATCGCTTCCCGTTTCTGTTCGGGGTCGGTGAGTCCCTTCAACGCGGCCAAAAACTCTTTGCGGGCGTCTAACAGCTCCACCGAGATGCCCATGGCCTTGAAGAGTCCGACGACTCGCTCCGGCTCTCCTTCGCGCATGAGGGCGTTGTCGACAAAGATGGTCCGCAGCTGTGGGCCGAGAGCCCGGTGGGCCAGCACCGTGACGACCGAGCTGTCAACGCCCCCGCTGATCGCGCTGATCGCGATGCCGTCTCCAACCTGCTTCCTGATTTCCGCAACCTGTTCTTCGACGAATTGACGATAGCTCATCACACAGTCCTCTCTGGTTTGGCGAGAGGATAGCACAGGCCCGAGACGGTAGCACCGTCTTAAGAAACCGCGGCCCCCGGAGTGAAGGTGGCTCCCATAAGCGCCAACCTGACTGTAGGAGAAGGCATGAAGAGTCCCGAAGAGCGCTCAGCCCCGTTGCGCTCAAGTGATCACTTTCTGTTTGTAGTTCCGCCTTCAGGGGTGCAGCCGACGAGGCTGTACCCCTGAAGGCGGAACTACAAACACGGTTTTGGAATTACCGCGCGCACCGCCCGGATCAGGCGCTGTAAAGGGCAACCAGGCCTTCGACCTCCGCCAGGCTCCTTTTGATGGGACCTTCGGCTTCCATCTTGAGGCTGGTCAGCGCCGCCGCCCAGACGGTCGCCTCGGCGGGGGAGGCGCTCAGGCGTTTCCCGACGTAAGAGGCGAGGCAGGTGTCACCGCGCCCGCTTCGGCCGACAAGCTCTTTGGGACACCAGGGGGCTTCATGAAAGGCGCCCGCCGCCAGCACGAGCAGCCCGTCGCGATGTGTCAGCACGATTTCCTTCGGTCCCCAGCCGGCCAGGGCTGCCGCCGCTTCACGAATGTCGCGAAGGCCTGTGAGGGCTTCGGCCTCTACGGCGTCGGTTTTCAGGATATCGAAATGAGCCAGCACCTGCTTCTTTTGGGGCCAGGGAGCGTAGGCCAGAGTACCGTCCGGGGCCATTGCCCGGATAAAACCCTGCGCGTCCGCCGCGAGCAGCGCCTTCTTGCTCTTCAAGTCGAGGACGACATCCTCGCCGGCCTCTCCACGCAGGGAAGTGTTGATGATGAAGGCGGTCGCGTCGAGGTCCCGAACTTCGCCGGGCGTGAATGATCCGGCCGTCTGCATGACCGAAATGACGCGCTCGTCCACGTTCGACGTTGGGTAATACAGGGTTAGATGGGTCGAGTGCGGGGTGTAAGTCGGAAAGACATCCACCCCGAGGTCGACCAGCGCCTTGACCACGTGGACGTCCTCTGCCGCCAGGCGGGTGACCGCTGCGGTCTTCAAACCCATAAGCACCGCAGCGTGCGCTCCATAGTTGAATCCCCCGCCGTCCACGACCCGGCTCCGTCCGGAGGAGACCACAGTGTCCTTGGTGTAACTGCCCACGAAAACCAGGTCATAAGTCGAAGCGTTTGTCATTTTGTCCTCAGTTTCCGATTCCCGGTTCTTCCATGTCGCCGCCCGGGACGCGCCTGATTCACTGTCCTTCTCGGTCAGGTGTTCAATCCCGCATCCGGGCCCGCCACAGAGAAGCCGCCAAAATCAAGGAAACCACAGAGCAGGCGAGCCAGAAAATGATCGCGTAGTGGAAATCGTAATGGCGAACGCCGTCCACGATCGTGGTTCCTTGCCGGATCAGGGAGCCGCTGATGCGCTCCTGGATGGCTGCTCCGACGTAGCTGAAGACGCCGATAAAACCCATGGCAGCGCCCGCCGCCTTTTTCGGTGAGATATCTACCGCGAAGAGCCCGCCGAGCGAAGTCACCAGACCATTGATTGAAAAGCCGTACATGAGAAAAGCCAGAGAGAGAAGCAGGGGATGGCCCGGCGGTGCAAAGAACATGATCGAAAGGGCCAGGATCTCCATCAGCGCGCAAATCAAGTTCAGCGGCGGCCGTCTGGCCTCGAACAATTTGTCGGAGATGAAGCCATAGGCGGCACATCCGGCAATCCCGGCCAGCGGATTGAGCGCCAGCAAACCTCCGGCCTGGAGGTCCGAGTAGCCCTTCGCTTCCTGCAAGTAAAGCATCCCCCAGCTGTTCATGCCATAGCGGGTCATGTACATCGTGGCACTGGCCAGCGCCAGGATCCAGATGGACGGCAGCTTGAGGATCGAAAGCTGTGTCTGCCAGGTGCTCCGACCAGCCGTGCCCGCGCGCGCAGGCTCGACGTGGTCGTTCCTCCAGTCCGCGACGGGCGGCAGGCCAAGCGTCTGCGGGCGGTCCCTGAGGAAAACCGACATGGCGAGGGCGAGTATCACGCAGAGCAGGCCAGGCCCGACGAATCCGGCCTGCCAGCCGAAGTACGTCACCAGGGCGGCCGAACCTATGAAGGTCAATCCTTCGCCCAGCGAATGGGCCGTGCTCCAGATCCCGTAGTATCTGCCCCGTTCACGGTTGCTGAACCACTGGGACAGCGAGACCATGCCGGCCGGAGCGCCGAATCCCTGAAACCAGCCGTTGAGCGCCCAGAGCAAGATCCAGACCCACAGGAGCGTCGACCACCCCATCGCCACATTGACCAAGGCCGACAAAAGCACCCCGGCGGTCAGAAATCTCCTTATATTGGCGTGATCCGCCAGAAACCCGTTGACCAGTTTCCCGAAGGCATACCCATAGAAGATCCCCGATCCGATGAGCCCCAGTTCATCGGCGGAGAAAATCCCCCCGTCGATAAGCGGCTTCTTTACGACCGACAGGCCGAGGCGGCAGGTGTAGGCGACGCCGTAGCCCAGCGTGAGGGCGGTCATGATGGCCACCCGGTTGCGGCGGTACAAGCGGTCGATCTCGCCGCGGTCAGCCAATAAGGGCTTGTCTTCACCAGTGGTGAAAAAACGGAAGGCTCGACCGAGTGGCGAGCCGGGCCGCGAAGTGGGGAACGGGCCGGCAGCCGGGATCTGGCCGCGCGATTGGGGCTTCTGAAGAGTCTCTTTCATAGGCATCTGCTTTTCCGTGCTTGAGGCGCCGGATCGGACGCGCCATTAATTTACACGTGTAAATTCCTCTTGACAAGCAAATTGGGTTGGCATAGTTTCAGGGCGGTTCGGTGACCCGCACTGCCGCTCTTTTTGGTGCGCAGATCAGTGAGAGAGGTCTTTGGTGTTGATTATTGAACACGTTTGCAGGAGGTAAGACCAGATGCTTGGAATCCTCTTTATGGTGTGGTGGATGACCCTGCCGGCCGGAGAGCCCGTCGATGTCCCGGCTGCCCTGTCTACGGCTTCTGTGCCCGACGACCCCGATGATCCGGCCATCTACATCAACCCGGTGGACCCCTCTCAGAGCCTGATCCTGGGGACGAACAAAGTTCGTGCCCCCCAGGGCGCCCTCGTGGTTTTCGGGTTGGATGGGAAAGTCCGACAGACGATCAGCCCGCTTGATCGGCCCAACAACGTCGACGTGGAGTACGGGCTCCTGCTTGGCGGGCAGCCCGCCGATATCGCGGTTTTGACCGAGCGCCTGCAGCACCGTCTGCGGGTCTTCGTCATCGGCCGCGACGGGGTGTTGAGGGACGTGGGCTCGGAGACAGGTTTGAAAGTCCTGGAAGGCCGGCAGGGCGAGGCCTCGGAACCGATGGGAATCAGCCTGTACAAGCGGCCCCGCGACGGCGCCGTCTTTGCCATTGTCGCCCCAAAGACCGGCCCGGCCCAAGGCTACCTCTGGCAATACCGGCTGTCGGACGATGGGACCGGCAAGGTCAAGGCAGAGAAAGTCCGCGAATTCGGCAGCTTCAGCGGCGGTGAGGGAGAGATCGAGGCGGTTGCGGTCGATGACGCGCTCGGCTACGTCTATTACGGGGACGAGCTCGACGGCATCCACAAGTACCATGCCGACCCGGATCATCCCCAGGCCGCAGCTGAACTGGCCCGCTTCGGGACTGAAGGCTTTCAGGGGGATCGAGAGGGGATCGCCATATACGCCCGCGACGACGGCACCGGCTACGTCGTCTGCACGGACCAGCTGGACGGCAACAGCCGGTACCGCATTTTTCGCCGTGAAGGCGCGCCCGGGAATCCGCACGACCACTCGGAGGTGGTCAAGGTGGTGCGTGGTGGCGCGGATGCGACCGACGGGCTGGAGGTGACATCCAGCTCGCTCGGCCCCCGTTTTCCCGGCGGTCTCATGGTGGCCATGAACAGCGGGCCCCGCAATTTTCTGGTTTTCCGGTGGGACGACGTGGCGAACGCCGGATCAGTAAAGCTCAAGTGCAAGTGAAGGAACATACCATGCAAAAAGCACGCGTGAATGTGGGATTAATCGGGGCCGGCCGGCTGGGGAGTATTTACGCCGAATACCTGGCGACCCGGATTCCCCAGGCCAGCCTGGTGGCAGTAGCGGATCTCATCCCCGAGCGGGCTTCCGCCTGCGCCGAGAAGTACGGTTTGTCGAAGTGCTACTACAGTCATCAAGATCTGATCGCCGACCGCGACGTCGATGCCTTCGTCGTGGTGGCGACCACCACCAATCACCGGGAAATCGTGGTTGACGCCGCCTCGGCGGGACGACCGATCTTCTGCGAGAAGCCGCTGGCCCTGTCGCTGGTTGACGCCCGGGAGATGAAAAGTGCCGTGACGAAGGCGGGCGGCATGTTCCAGATGGGCTTCATGCGGCGGTTTGACAAAGGGTACCGCGCCGGCAAGGCCAAGATCGATGCGGGAGCGATCGGGACTCCCGTGGTCTTTCGAGGCTCTTCGCGCGATCCCTATCGCCCTAGTCTTGAATACCTTGCTCCCCAGAACAGCGGCGGTCAGATCCTCGACATGGCCATCCATGATATCGACATCGCGCGCTGGTACATGGGCGAGATAGCGAGCGTGTTTGCGGTAGGTGGGGTGCTTGCTTATCCCGAAGTGAAGCAGGTCGGCGACACCGACAACGTCATCATGATCTTCACTTACGGCAGCGGTTGTCTCGGCCAGATCGACATCAGCCGCAACGGCGTGTACGGGTACGACATTCGCGCTGAAGTGCTGGGAACGAGCGGGACTGTCAAGGTCGGCTACTTGCGAGAGAACCCCATCCTGGTGATGACGGCCGCAGGCGTCAGCCATGACGTCGTCCCGTACTTCCCCGAGCGCTTCGGTCAGGCTTACGTGGATCAACTGGCCGATTTTGTAGCGAATGTCGCCGCTCAGAAAGAGCCGTCCATCACGCTGGACGACGGGATCGAGGGCCTCCGGGTGGGCGTTGCCGCGACCTGCTCCCTCAAAACCAACAGCCCGGTCTATGTCAAAGACTTCTGACGGGGACGCTCCAAGCGTGCCCGAACCGGAGACAACTTCAAGGAGCCGTTATGAATACTGCCTGTCTTTTCGCTGACTGGGATCCGAAGCCTGGATTCAAACTCGGACCGAAGGACATCGAAGGCAAACTGACTTATCTGGGCAGCAAGGTGTGGCGCAATCCACGCATCAAGTTCGTCGAAAAGGAAGTGCCCAAGCCGGGGCCTACCGAAGTCTTGATCGAGGTGAAAGCCTGCGGCATCTGCGGCAGCGACGTCCACATGTACCGGGCCGAGCCGGACGGCTACATCTTCTATCCCGGTCTGACGGCTTTCCCCTGCACCTTGGGCCACGAATTTGCCGGGCAGGTAGTCGATGCCGGGCCGCTTGCGATTAACAAGCGGACAGGCCGGAGCTACCAGCCCGGAGAGCCGGTCTGCAGCGAGGAGATGATCTGGTGCTCCGTCTGCCGGCCTTGTGCGGACGGATACCCGAACCACTGTGAACGCCTCCAGGAACTGGGCTTCTCGATTGACGGCGCTTACGCGAAGTACATCAAGGTCGACGGGCGGTACGTCTGGAGCCTGGAGGAGTTGCGTGCGGTCTACGGGGAAGAGAAGGCCTACCTGCTCGGCAGCCTGGTTGAGCCCACGTCGGTTGCCTACAACGCTGTGATCGAACGGGGAGGGGGCATTCGAGCAGGTGACAACGTGGTGATCCTGGGCGGCGGCCCGGTGGGCATCCTGGCCTGCGCCGTCCTGAGGCGCTCGGGCGCCGCCACGGTGATCATCAGCGAGCCCTCTTTGCAGCGCCGAGAGATGGCGCTCGCTCTGGGCGCCACCCACGCCATCGACCCGAAAACCGTCAATGCCGCAGAGGCGGTCCTGGAGATTACCAAGGGCATGGGCGCCAAGCTGATTCTCGAAGCGACCGGGATGCCGAGCGTGGTCTGGCCCGATGTGGAAAGGATCATTTGGGAGGGCCGGACGTTGAATGCCACGGTCGTGATTGTCGCCCGGGCCGATGACCGGATCCCGCTCAACGGAGAAGTGTTCCAGGTGCGTCGCGCGCAGGTTGTCGGCGCCCAGGGCCATTCCGGCCACGGGACCTTCCCTCGCGTCATCACCTGCATGGCGACCGGCATGGACGTGTCCCGTGTGATTACCAAGAAGATCGGGCTCATGGAGATTGAAGAGAACCTCAAGCTTCTGAACACCAATCCGACGGAGGTGAAGGTCACGTTGATCCCGTAAGAAAGAAAGGAAGTAGACAAATGGCACAGTGGCTGGCAACGCAACGAGCGGATCTGTGGTTTGAGGATAACGCGGTAGGGCGCCTGAAGAAGAAGATCTGGGAAGCTTCCGAGGCGGAAATCGACCGGATACTCGCCGCCTATTCCATTCCTTCGCCTTCGGAATTGGCGCGGCCGGGCTCTTACGTCCAGACGACAATCCGCCAGAAAGTCGTTGAGAATCGCAAGAAAAACGACCTGGTTTTCATACCGATCGGCTCGACGGAGCAGCACGGCCGACACACCGTCACGGCTCTCGACACTTTCATGGTGACCCAGATCCTGGAAGGAGTCCGTCGCTTTACCGAGAAGAGGGGGGCGCCCTGCAATCTCGTCTGGACGCCGCTCAATTACGGCGGACACCCGCATCATCATATCGGGATGCCGGGCACGATACACCTCGAGGACGAGGTCCTGAAACGGAACCTCATCGACGTGATGGTCGGACTATGGAATGACGGCTTTCGGAAGCAGATCCTGATCAACAACCACGGGCACACGTGGCTGCTTGAAGCCGCGATCCAGGAATTGCAGAAGACCTGGAACCTGCCCGGCATTTTCCGGGTGATCGACTGGCACCGGGCGGTTCGCGAGTTCTTCCGGACGCAGGAGCGGGGCGGGGACTGGGATGACGATTTCGTCCATGCCGACGAGGCGGAAACCTCGGTGATGCTGCTTCTGGCGCCGGAATATGTCGAGATGGACCTGGCGCAGGAAACCAGCGTCCAAGGCTACCTGCCGGACGGGCATTTTGACAAAGCCGTGGATCCTTTCGCCCGGCCCAGCCGGTGGTCGGAGGGACAGGGGCATTTCCCGATCGAGCTGGCCTCGGTTCCCGAAGGCGTGGTAGGACGGCCCACTCACGGGACAGCCAGGAAAGCGAAACGTGTCATTGCGGCGATTCTCTCCTACCTGACTCTGGTCCATGACCACATCCTGGAGGCATTCCCGGCGGGGCAGTTGCCGCCGATCGAAAAGACCACCATGCGGACTGCAGAAGAGATGGCGCCGTATCTCCGCGAGCCGTTCACTGAAGGATGGAGGCCGATCTACGCCATCCCGAAAATGGGTCTTTGACGACTATGAAAGTGAGCCTTGTCGTTTCGACACAGCCCGCGTCCTTTTCCGCATTGGCGTTCAAGGAGCGGCTGCCCGAGAGCCTGTCGGCGATCAAACGACTCGGGTACGACGGTGTGGAACTGGCGATCCGTGATCCGCAACTGATCGATGTGGACGAGCTGGAACGGCTGCTCGCTCAATGCGGCGGGCTGCCGGTCTCGGCTCTCGGAACCGGCCAGGCCTACGGTGAGGAAGGATTGTCGCTGGTTCATCACGATCCAAAGGTCCGCTCGCGCGCCGTTGCGCGGATCAAGGCGCATATGCGCCTGGCCGCGCGGCTGAAGGCGGTGGTCATTATTGGCCTGATCCGCGGACGGAGAGAGGAATCGGTGAGTTTCGACCAGGCGGAAACCTGGCTCCAGCAGGGTATCGAGGAATGCGCGCGGGAAGATCCTTCGGTGAAGCTCGCTGTCGAGCCGATCAATCGCTACGAGACCAACCTCTTGAACTCCGTCGCCGAGTCTCTTCGGTTTCTGCGCCGCGTGGAGGCGGAAAATGTCGGGTTGCTGCTCGACACGTTTCACATGAACATCGAGGAACCGTCTCTCCTTTGCAGTATTGAATCAGCCGCGGAACGGTTACTGCACGTCCACGTGGCGGATTCAAACCGTTGGTATCCGGGTGCCGGACATATCGATTTCGCCGCTGTCCTTACTCGACTGGACCGGCTTGGTTATCAGGGGTACTGTTCGGCTGAGATTCTGCCCCTGCCGGCCCCGGATACGGCGGCCGCCATGGCCATCCTGCAGCTAAGGCGTTGCTGCGGGCAGGAAGCCGGCGGATCGGCCGATCGCAAGGCAGCAGTCATTCGTTGAGGAAGACAGAAGTCAGAAGTCAGGAGTGAGAAGTCAGGAATCGGAAGTCAGAATGGAAAGCGGGATTCGGAAGCCAGGGGTCAGAAGGAAGGCCGATGCGGGATGTTTTTATTCGGGCATCTGACTTCTGACTCTTGCTTTACGGGGGTGTCAGATGGAGACGATGAGAGCGCTGGTATTCAGAGAACCGGGTCGGATTGAGTTCCAGAGGATCCCAGTCCCCGAGATCTCCCACGGCAGGCAGGTGCTGATCCGGGTTGCCAACTGCGGCGTGTGCGGCTCGGACGTCAAGATCATGGAAGGAAAGCACGCTTATAAGGCCGACACTGTCCTCGGGCATGAATTTAACGGCACGGTGGTGGATATCGGCTCCGAAGTCACGTCCGTTCGAGTCGGTGACCGGGTGGCTCTCGACAACAACCCCCGCTGCGGATTATGTGACTATTGCCGAAGCGGGTTCAGCAGCCAGTGTGTCGAGTTGAAGAACCGCACCCTCGGCGTCTTCCGCAACGGCGGCTACGCTGAGTACTGCGTCGCTCCAGAGGATGTCTGTTTCAGGCTGCCCGACGAGATCGACGATGTGGTCGGCACCCAGGTCGAAACGCTGGGAACGGTCCTGAACGGCATGAATGCCGTGCAAATGCAGCCCTGGGACTCGGTTCTCGTACTTGGTTGTGGGCCGATCGGCTACTTGTTTACTTCGCTGGCGAAGGGTATCGCCGCCCAGGTGGCGGTAACGGAGATCGATCCGTTCCGTTTCGCGATCGCACAACAGCTGGGAGTCGCGGCCTTCAACCCCACGACGTCGGACATTGAACAGGAAGTCGTGCGGCTGACTCGCGGCAAGAAGTTTGACGTCGTCATTGACGCCGTTGGCAACCAGCTGGAAAACGCCCTCAATTACGTCACGTCCGGTGGCAAAATCCTCGCCTTCGGGATGGACAACAGCTTCAAGGCAACGATCACGCCGAACGACATCACGCGCAAAGGCATAAGAATCATCGGCACGTATATCGGGCAGAACACCTGCCTGCCGGCCATCAAGATCCTGCAATCCCGCAAGATCAACATGAAGCTCTTCTTTACGGACGTCATTCCGCTGGAAGAGGGCGTCGGTGCATTCTGCCGGCTGGGGCTGAACCTGGCCACGCTCGAGCACATCCCCAAGCAGGCCATGAAGATCGTGTTGCACCCCTGAGCCGGCCAGGGAGACCACTCCGTTTAAGGCTGAGGCGAGGACGACTGGGCACGGGTTGGAACGACTTCAAGGAAGCACAGTGTTCTCGGCGGAAGACTGAATCGGACCTCGCCGTTCCCCGGCTGCATCCGCAAAGACCCTTCGGCGATCTGTCCGGCCGCGCTTCGCAGCTGCCAGGAGTATCTGCCGGGGGCAAGCAGGTGCAGGCGCGCCGCCATCGGCCGGGGAACGGTTCCGAAGTGATACAGTTCGGAGCTGAAGCGGGACGAACTGTGAGACACAACCAGGGCTGCCAGGTCACGCGGCGAAGTGATCCAGCGGACTGCGTTGAGAGGGAATGATCCCATCACCTGGCTCGGGTCCCCAGTCACAGCCGCATAAACGGGCAGCGCCTTGAATTCCACGATACTGGGATCGCTTCTGCCGGGAAGCATATTGTCGGTCCTGCTGAACAGGGAGTTGAAGCTGAGGACGCGGTCGGTATACCGAACTTCACTGGTGTAGCCGGTCCAGTTGATGCGTAAGGCGGCGACCGCCTGTCGGAGCGCGGCAACAAGGCTAGTGCGGTCCGCGCCGGCCGAGGCCGAACCCCTTTGCCAGCCAGGTGAGTGCGCGCTTTGGCCGATTTGAGAATCACACGCCTGAG
>JBHGBF010000117.1:0-16116 GCA_041946865.1 Acidobacteriota bacterium
TTCAGCGTGATACAGCCACACAGCAGCGGTTCCTGTTGATTCATCTGTACACTTTCGCCAAAGTCCAGGGAGGCCGGACTCTCCCGTTGGAGAGTCCGCCCACGACAAGAGTCCCTTACCACCTTCGCCGCTGATGGCCGAATTCCATGAATTCGAGCGGGCTGATGACCGGGTCATAGGATCGCTCGAGCTCGGCCCGGAAAGGACTCAGCGACTGCTCGATTTGAGGCGGGAGCCCGTCTTCCCAGGGAATCCGGTCTTGTTTCGCGTCGAGAGCGGCCAGCTCCTTTTCTGCGGTCTGGATCCACGGCGACTTTTCCGGTGATTTAGAATCTTGCACGGCATTTCCCAATATCCGCCGGAAAAGCCGGTTGATCTGGCGGCTCATTTTCGAACGCCTCGACTCCCGGATTTCGTCGGGAGCGGTGTTCCCGTCGAGGGTAATATTGTCGTTCTCCCGCGAGTGGATCCGGCTCGGCCCGTCACCCAGGTCTTTCTTCAGGAGTGAATAATAGGCGAGCGAGTAAATGTACCAGTACTCTCCGAGCCCCATGCGATGCGCGGTCAGCGCTTCGGCACGCTTTTGCTCGAATTCGGCGATTCGGGGAATGGCGCCGACCCCGGTGCGCATGACTCTCAGGAACTTTTGCAGTCCCGACTTATGTTCCAGTTCCGTGTCCCCGCTCATGTCCTCCAGGTCCGTGACGCGCGCCTTCAGATCAGCCCGGACTCGCGAGGTCGCATGGCGCACAGCCAGAAAAGCTTCGATTCGCTCGGCGGGGATTTGCCCGTCGGGTTGCGCAGTGTAGGCTTCGGGCGAACCGAACTCCCCTTCTACTCTGGAAACGGCTTCGTGCGCTTCCTTGAAGCCGCCGGTCGCCTCGCGCACTGCGAAAAACGCGCCCAGTCCCAGGACGAACACGACAATCCCGACCGCCAGACAGCCGATCCCGCAGCCGACAAGCCATCGTGGATACTCTTTCCCCATTCCAACAGATACGAATCACGGCGGGCTGTTGTTCAAGTGGGCGAATGACACCACTCCCTGACACCCCAAGAGCATAATGCTCTCTAGGCTTTCAGGGCAGGAAGCGGCCGTCGGGCAGGCGGCGGGCGTGGCCGAGGGCGACCAGGGTTTCGAGCATCTCCACGACACGCTCGGGTTTGATTCCCGGGCGAGCGCCGGCAGAGTTTGCTCGCAAAGGCACTGCCCCGGCGACGTTGGCTCCAAGGGTCAGATCCGGTCTAATCAGCCCTCCCGCGTCGCAGAATTCCACTCGGTAGTCGTCCGGCGAGCACAAAGGCGATCACCTTACGTTGCATGTGAGAACTCCTGACCTGATCAGTCAGTCGCGCAGGACCACACTTAGGAGACCGCTGTTGACCGTCACCGCCCTGGTTGCCGTAATTAATGGAACCGAGGCACTGCGGTTCAGGTCCTCCATTTTGAAGGACTGCGCCGATGGGATATATGAGCGATCATCTCTTTTTCGGTGAGCGTCCGGGTGCAGCCGCCCCGCTGACTGGTGTTTGGCTCGTGTAACTCGCCCTCCACAAAGCGCAGACAAAGCGCAGGTCCTTCCTGTATCGTGATTCCGTATTTACGGAACAACGCGAGGTCGGCCGTCACGATCACCTCTTGGTTCTCCTCTCCTGCTCGCCAGGTCCGAAACTTGAAGGATCGCACGTCGTTCTTCTGCTCGAAACCCTCGTACCGGACTTCGGGGCGACCGCTTTGACCAGCCAGGAGAGACTCGTGCTGTTCGAGCGCGCGGACTCTTACCGCAACGCCGTCATGGCCCTTCTCCAGTTCAAAAGTCACCAGTCCACCGACGCGCAACTGATCTCTCCCCGGTCCGAGTTGGTAGGAGTAGTGGAACCGATCCGGGCCGGTGTGGGTCGTAATGCGACCAGGTCTGCGTGCGGTCGCTAAGATTTCAATCCTTCCAGTCATCTGTCCTCCTCGATAGGCCGCGTTTGCCCCGCTTCAAGGCGTCGCGGTCGTCCTGGTCTCATTTGACGGCGGTTGGTGCCCATCCGGAGAGGGGTGATGTGAAGGTGGACGCGTCAGTCAAACGAGTATCGAGTATAGCACGTCCCGTGCGGGTGGCCGGCGGGCGCGAGCCCTTGGTACAGCACTTACAGGCCGCGTGTTCGCGAAGATCGGGGTTGGTCATGGAGATGGCTGGCGCCGGTGTTGGCATAGACAGGCGAAGACTTCGGATCCCTGTTCGCTTGGCATTCTGGGATGAGGAAGAACGGCACGACCGTCAGAACTGAACTTCCTCTCGCGCCGCCCCGGGCCTCGCCTCGCCTGCCCCTGCTCGGGTCTCCTTTGCCCGGCGAAGGCCACTGCGCACAAGGCTTGCAATCGTGATTATGTTTAACGCCAGGAGTCGAACCCAACTCCAACGGGTCATCTGCGGAAAGTAAATCCCTCGAAACAGGAGACGAGAGACGAACAGGGTTAACTGCTGCCCGAAAGGTTTCTCGTTCGCCTGCATCCATCTCTGGGTCCGCCAGAAGGCGCCCGGGCGGTAGGCTCTACGCCAGGCATTCCGCACTTCGTTCTTCGCCTGGGCCGGGGAAAGATGCCGAGGCAAAAAGGCTATCTCAAACGGGTGAAAATCCAGCCAATGCCTGGGCCGTGTAAGCCGCCCCTCTTTCTGGAGCCTGTCGTACAAAGGAGTCGCCGGAAAAGGTGTCATCAGGCCGAAGACGGGAAGCCCTGGAGGCCAGGTTGCCACTTCCGCTGTAATCCGGTTGGAAATACCCGGCCGGTCACCCTCCATGCCGACAATGAACGATGTAATAGCGTAGACGTTGTTCCGAGCCAGGGACTCGAGGGTACTCCGGTACTCCCCGGGGCGGTTGAATTGCTTTCCTGCAGCCCTCAGGCTTTCGGGCTCCATCGACTCAAGGCCGGCAAAGATCCAGCGTGCACCGCTGGCTGCGATCAGTTCAACCAACTCCTGGTCCTGAAGGAGGTTGATGCTGATTTGACCCACCCAGGGGAGACAGGCGTCACGCTCGAGCATTTCGCGCAGGAGCGACTTGATCCGCTTGCGATTGATCGCCAGGTTGTCATCCACGAAGAAAACCATGGCGAGCGCCTTGTCTCGTCTCGCGATTGACTTGATCAGCAGCAGTTCGTTGACGACGCTTTCGTTGGAGCGGAAGCGAAGGTGGTCGCCAAAAAAGCCGGACACCGTGCAGAAATCACAGCCGTACGGGCAACCCCGACCGGATTCGACAGGAAAAAGGTAGGCGTGTTCGAAAGGAACGGACATCGCTTTCAGCAGGCGACGAACGCCTGCCGGCACGTGACGCAACAGGTCAAACAGCGCCAGGTCGACTTCGTCCCAGCGAATAATCGGGTAGTCGACCAGTGTCGGCTTGCCCTCTGCTCCGCTTGTCTCCGCTGCGCGGTAGATCCGTTTAAGTTGTCCTCGGACAACGTCGTCGATCACCACCGGCCAAAGCCGGTCCGCTTCCCCCATCACCACAGAGTCCGCGCATTGCGGCTCCCCCGTCTCACCAAGCGGCTCTTCCGGCACGGCGCTCACATGAGGGCCACCGAACACCACCGGAATTTTCGTCTCTGTCCGTATGGCTTGTCCCAGGCGGTAAGCCTTCTGCGTCATGCGAGTCATGAACCCCATGCCGACGAGGTCTACTCGATTGTCGCGTACAAATTGAACAATTTCCTGTTCGCTCCAGTGGACAACGTTTCCGTCAATGATTGTGACCTGATGCTCGGCAGGCGTCAGGCTCCTCAAAAGAAAGGGCCACAGCTGCGGGAGAAAATTGTGGGTTATCTGGTTGTCGGGAACATGCAGAAGGATGTGCACTCTACTCCTTTTGATAAGAGCATATCTGAGTCAAAACCAGCCTGTCCAACAGCAATAACAGCAGAGAGAGGCCGTTCGACTTGCAGGGTGCGGCCGTGTAGGACCAGGTTAATCCCTCAGTGGCAGCTGCTCTGTCATACCAACGGGCCCTTGGGCTCTGACACGCCGCACTTGTGAAACAAGGTACGAGTCAACTTACTCCACGTGAATCCTGTAATCGGATTCGTACTTGAGCGAACCCGGCTTCACGACGTGCAAATCCAATCTGCCGTCTGAGGGTCTCAGGGAAAAGGAGCCCCCAAAATGTCAACTAGACTGTATGTAGGTAACCTGTCTTTCCAGACGTCAAAGGCGGATCTGGAACAGCTTTTCGGGAAAACCGGCGGCGCTCAGTCAGTCAATGTGGTCACGGACCGCAATACTGGTCGGTCACGCGGGTTTGCCTTCGTAGAAATGGCGTCGGAGGCCGAAGCTCAGGAGGCCATCAGTCAACTAGACGGGAAGCGACTAGACGGTCGAAGCCTTGCCGTAAGTGTGGCCCGACCGCGCGAACAAAGCAGAGGCGGGGGGCAGAAGCGTGGCAGCGGTCGGCAGGGATACAACAGGACCTGATTCGTGGATAAGAACCCGTTGCCCCTAACCCCTATTCCAGCTCTGCGAAAGGGGGCTCTTTTCTCCAGCGCACGTAGTCTTTCAGGGCGTGGAGCCCGAGGCAGGGGAGCGCAGTGTACAGTGTCGCCCGCTCCTCTTCCGTCAGGCGGTACCTGTCGAAGGTCTCCTCCACCCATTCGATCGCACGCTGGATGTCGGCTTCGGTCGGGTTGGTCTTAAGCGCCAGCCGTGTCTTCTCGGCTGTCTTTGGCCGGATGGAGCGTCCTTCCAGCACGAGTATGGTCATGGGAGGAAGCGGTTTCGAAAATTCCAGGCTGTCTGAATGCAGCAGGTCCTCAAGGGCCACCCCGGTCAGAGCGGTGAGGAGCGCATTCTGTTCCCGGGCCGGCACATGGTATTGCGGGAAGATCGTGTCGACCATTTTCCAAGCCATCGTCAGGGCTTCCGGAGTGATTTCTTTGGCAGCCATCGGTGTGTCACTCCGCGCCTTGGTAGGGATGAGACAGAAACTCCCGTGCCCGGGAATGCGATTCGTCCAAGTTGGGCAACTTCAGGACCGCCCGGTACTGGCGAACCGCCTCGTCGCGCCGGCCTAGCCTGTCAAGGGCCTGGCCGGCTCCCAGGTGGGCGGTGCCTTTGTCCTTTGGAGGAGTGGCGGGGTCCTCGAGTGCTCTCTGGAACTGCGTTAGAGCGGAGGCCAAGTCCCCCAGTCGCAGCAGTTTTCTGGCAGCCGTGACCCGGAAAGTGGATAGCGGTATTCTCTGGTAGTTGGCTCTCTTTATTTCTGCGAGGTGAAGCACTTCACGGTATGCAGCCGCAGCCTCGTCCTTCTTATCCATCTTTTCGAGAATCTGAGCCTGATTGAGGTGCAGGATGAAGTTCTTGGGGTACCTGGCACGCAACCTGCTCACGTTTGCCAGGGCATCCGCAAAGCGCTTCTCGCGGACGAACAACACCATCTGCAAGACACGCGCGTCATCGGCTGCATAAAGACCCTTTTCGGCAGCCCGCGTCAGGTACTCAAAGCCTCGTTCCTGGCTCCCTCTGTAGCCGACAATCACCGCAATCCATTTGATGTACCAAGGCAGGTTGTCCACCACGTACTCATAAAGACCCACACTCATGTATGCATCGTAGAAGTCCGGTCTTTCCTGGATAAGCTGCGAATGGTATTTGTACGCTTTCTTGCCTTTTGAGAAGGCGTCGCTGTAACTGCGGTCAATGGTAATGGCAAAGGCGCCCATGATCCCGTACATGCTGCCCAGGAAATACCGGGCATCGGCATTTTTCGGGTCCTTTTTCAGCAGATCGTTGCAGAGCGCCTCGCACAGAGCCAGATAGTCAAAAAAGGCCTTTCGGTCTCTGGCGGCCATCTTCCGGGTAGAAGGTTTCGTGAAATACGCCGGTGCAATGAAGTTGTCCAGATCGAGCTCATTGCGATCGAACAACTCCTCCAGCCAGACCACGCTGGCCAGGTACAAAGGCGGAGCAGGATGGCGGGGGTTTCGGGACTTGAGCCCGGAAAATGTACGGAAGGCGTCCTGATAATCAAGGTTGTAGATCTGCTCGAAGCCCTCACGAGCCTCAGCCATGAAGGCCGGGTTGCGCAGATCCTCACCTTGTGCGCCTGCGGAGAGAGTCGAGACGATGAGATTTGCCAGGACGAGAAGACTGCCAAAGTGTTTCACGCGCGTCATTCCACTCCGTTAGTTGGGCAGTCTTGGCATCACGCTTGCCGGCGGTCATCGGCCGCTGAAGCTGTAGAAGAACCCGACGCTGAACTGCCAGTTGTGCAATTGCCCGTCTGGGCGAAACCCGGCTGTCTGAATGGTTCCGGCGCCAGGCAGACCGAAGTCAGGAACCCCGGTAATGTGATCCCGTACGTCGAAGCGAAAGCCGGTCTCCTCTGTCGTTCGATACTTGACTCCGGCCCCGATGATTCCTGCTGCTTTCCAGCGGTGTTTAAGGTTCAACCCGAGAGCGGCCGCGTTGTCCTCCGCGGTTCCAAACGTCTCATAGAGCGAGATGCCGGGGCCGACAGCCGCATAAGGACGCAGTCGACTGTTTCGCTTCAGGCCATAGAAAAGGACTGTGTAGGCGATGTTATGAACCCGCTGATCGAGACTCAAGAGCAGGAGAGTCGGCGCCAGGTTCCGGAACTCGACCGGCTGATTGGCCAGGCTGTAGTCCAGTTCAGCTCCAAAACGCCCTCCCAGATTCTCGGAGATTCGGGCGCCGACCAGGTACCCCGGCGCGAACCGGAGGGTGACGTCCCGAGACAGGGTCCCTTCGAAAGGGGTGACGTAAACATCCTCGCCTCTGTGGCTCGAACCGGCGAAGATCGAAAACTCCCACTTGTCCTTCCGTCCGTAATTCGGACTCTGGCCCATGACCGGGACACACGACAAGGCAGCGATCGCAATCAGCAGGTACCTAGCCATCCTCACCTTCCTTCGCAGAAAAATGCATTCTACTATAGCCATGATGCTTTTTCGGCGAAAAGGCCTAACGGCTAACCGGGTGACAAGGTGACCAGGGTTTAATGGCGGAACCGGAAATGAGGACAATGCGGCAATCATCCTCCGTCTTTGTCGCCTTCCCACCTGGTCACCTGGTCACCCGCTCACCCGGTCACCTTGTCACCTTGTCACCCCCGTCACCTTGTCACCCTGTCAGCCGGTCCTCATGCATTTCCCGTGCCTGACGAAATGAAACAGGGCTTATCACTCCCCGTAATATACTTAGGGGATGGCGCGGACGGATGCAGAGTTGGTGGCTGCCACTCTAGCCGGAGACCCGAATGCGTTTGGCGAAATCGTCAGGCGTTATCAGCAGTTCGTCTTCAATGCCGTCTACCATTACCTCGGGGTGAGGGGAGAAGTCGAGGATGTGGCTCAAGAAGTCTTTCTGAAGCTCTACCGTTCTCTGGATCGCTTCGATCAGACCCGGCCTCTGCAGGCCTGGATATACCGCATCACGGCGAACCAATGCCTTGACGAGGCCAGAAAGAACCGTCACCGTAGAGTCAAGAATTTCTCCGATCTGGGAGAAGAGGAAGAAGAGCGGATTCGCCGGTATTTCGACGAAGATCGGCACGGGGCGTCGCTTACCGAGTCCGAGGACAAGCAGTCTCTGGCGCTGCTGCAGAAAATGATGGACGGGCTGCCGGAGAAGGATAGAATGGCATTTGTACTGAGGGAGATAGAAGGGCTGAGCTACGCCGAGGTCAGTCAGGCGCTGAACACCTCAGTGACCGCAGCCCGCATCCGAATCAGTCGTGTCAAGAAGAAGTTGCTGGCCGAGCTGGGCCGGGTGCTTGGCCAGACACAAGGAGAAAGACGTTGAACACCAATCACATCCGGTTTTGGGAACTGGCTTCTGACGAACCGATCGACAGGGAGCATCTGAACACTTGTGAGGAGTGCCAGCGCCAGGCCGAGATACATCGTCTTCTCAACGTACAGCTGTCCCGCTTGCCGCGCATCGAGGCTCCCCCGTTCTTTGCCGCCCGGGTGCAAAACCTGATCGGTGAAAGCCGCTCTTCCCTGGTTTATTACTTCGAGCGGATGGCCGCGCAACTCGTGCCGCTGCTTACCCTTTTGATCCTGGCGACGAGTGTCTTCATTTACACCGTGCATGAGCAGGAGACCAGCCAGATTTCGACCAATCTCCATGCTGTGCAAGTGCTGGAAGAATCGGCCTTTCCCGAAGTATCGGTCGAAAACATGATTGCTTCACCTCCGGATGTTGACGAAGGATCCAAGCCATGACAAACCGCAACAAAGCCGTGTTGTGGGTGTTGGCGGTGTTCTTGCTCGGAGCACTGTCGGGAGGCAGCCTGGTTTATTTGCTGATCCTGCCCGACTCCTTTACTCCTGCGGCCTCGCGGCCTGGCCGCGGACAATCCCAAAAACGGGCTATTGAGCGTTTGTCGAAGGACCTGGACCTCGACCAGAAGCAGCAAGCGGAAGTCGACAAGATCTTCCAGGACGCTCGACGGGATTCTCACGAGGCTTTCAAGGAGATCAGAAGCGGAATCCACCGGCGGCTCAAGCAGGTGCTGCGTCCGGACCAGTTCGCAAGGTACGAGAAGATCATGCGGGAGCGCCGGCAAGGGGCTCCCGGTGACCGGGGCGCTCCTCCTCCCGAAAAGGACGGCCGGCCACCGCGGTGATGATCCCCGCTGACCCTGCCACCCGTTCCACGATCGGAAAACCGAACAAAAACAGCTTCAGGGCGTAGTACGGCCCTCTTGACCGGAACTTGTCTTTCGACCAGTTGATCAGGCTGTACTTCAGCGCGTGGAAACTCACCATCCGCGAAAAAAACAGCGGGCCGTGCAAGAATTCCAGGTCAGTTAGTGAAAGAATTCTTTGCAGCGACTGCGGGGAAAAGTGGTGAAGGTGGCGCGGGACGTCATCGAAGCCGTACCAGAAACGCCGGAAAATCCGTGCTTGCAGGCTGTCGAGGTTGGGGAGCGAAATGAACACCAGGCCCCCCGGCTTGAGCAGCTCGCGCACCCTGGCCAGGACTCTTAGCGGGGCGGGAAGATGCTCGAGCACATGCCAGAAGCAGATGACGTCGAACAGCCCGGGAGGCAGTCGGTCCGAATAGATGTTTCCAGGGATCAGACTGAGGTCGGGAAACGCGTCTGACACCATCCGGACAGTGGGCTCTGCGAATTCAACCCCGGTTCGGGCCCATTTCTGCGGATCAAGCGCTAACAGAAAGCGGGCATCCGCGCAGCCGACATCCAGGATGCGCCCCCCGGATGCGTATCTTTCAACCAGTCTGACCTTCTCGGTTTCTTTTTTCCAGGACCGGCTCTTCTGCAGCCGACCTGCCTGGAACTCCTCAATCATGCGGGCCGTATCGCCCAGGTAGGCAGGCGGGTAATAGTCGCCGATAGTCGTCTCGTCAAGAGGGGGATGAGTCCAGCCGTAGCGGCAGTCGCGGCATTGCAGAATATCCCAGGGTTCTTGGGGAATGCAGCGAACGCGGTCGAACGCCGCGCAAAAGTAAATGGTCTTCGGGCTACCGCAAAGCGGGCACCGCACCGGCGGTTGGCTTAATGGTGGCCGGGTGCTTTGCAGCCCGGCGCCGGACCCTGGAGAATCCGACCACCCTGAACGCTCCATTCTTCCTAATCGTCAATCCTCACTCGTCAATCGTCAATCCCTATTTGAATCGATTGTCTCCAATCCTTGTCTGCTCTATGCTTCGGATATGAGCTCGCAGCGGAACCTGGCCCGGCTGGTTCTCTTGATCGCCGCCCTGATCGTCCTGTACTTCGTGTTTCAGATCTTTCGACCATTCCTCGCCGCAATTGCCGTCGCCGTCGTCCTCAGCACGCTCTCTTACCCGCTCTTTGAACGGCTGGTAGGCCGGCTGGGGGGACGCCGGGGCTGGGCGGCCCTGGTGGCCTGTCTCTGCCTGACACTCCTGATTGTGGTCCCGTTCATTATTCTTCTTATCATGCTCGGTCAGCAGGTCAGCCAAATCTACCAGCAGTTCGAGGCGATGCTGGCCAAGGGCGAGCTGAGCAAGTTTTCGACGCTCTCGGACATCCCCTTCTTGCGAAAGCCCCTGGCCTGGCTCAACGATCTGGTCGACTTGAAGCGCATTGACCTGGTCGGGAACCTGGCCGGTTTGCTGAAACAGGCGAGTGTGTTTCTCCTGACCCACAGCACGGCGATCGTGACCGGCTTGTTCAACCTGATATTCGACTTTTTCATCATGGTCGTGACCATGTTCTTCCTCTTTCGAGACGGGCACCGTCTGAGGAACGAACTGGCCTCTCTGTCGCCTGTCTCGAAGCGCTACACCGATCTGCTTTCGACGACTTTCCGGGAGGTCGCGCGCGCTACCATCATCGGAAGCCTGCTTACCGCGCTGGCGCAGGGTCTGGCCTCAGGGATCATCTATTGGAGCCTGGGGGTCTCCAATGCGCTGTTCTGGGGCACCATCAGCGCCTTCTGCGCGCTGGTGCCGGTGGTCGGCGCCACCATCGTCTGGATTCCGTGGGCTCTCTATTTCTTGCTGAGCGGCAGTATCGTGAAAGGCATCCTGATGATAGCACTGCAGTCGCTGGTGGTTGGGTCCCTGGATAACATCCTGCGCCCGTTGCTCATCGAGGGGCGCATCCGCATGCATACCATGGTGGTTTTCTTTTCCATCATGGGCGGAATAGCGTATTTCGGCGTCCTGGGCACGGTGTTCGGCCCCATCATCGTGGCGCTGGGAATGACACTTCTCGAAGTCTACAAGATCGAGGTGCGGGCCGCGCAGCAGCCAGAGCCGCAGACACAAAATGAAGAAGAACCTGCTTTTGACAGGCCATCCGGGGGTGGGTAAAACGACCCTCCTGGTAACCCTGGTTGAACGGTTTCGCCAATATCCGGTCACGGGCTTCTTTACGGAGGAGATCCGCGAGGCCGGCGAGAGGGTGGGATTTCGAGCGGTGACCCTGAACGGGAGCAGCGCCGTATTTGCACACAAGGACTATCACACCGATCCCCGTCTTCGGGTCGGCCGCTACGGAGTGAAACCAGACGTGCTCGAGGCCCTGGTTCTGCCGCACTTAGAGCCGGAACGAAAGAGCGCCCGATTGGTTTTCATCGACGAGATCGCGAAGATGGAGCTTCTGTCTCCAAGATTTAAGGACCGAGTCCTTGCCGTCCTGGATTCGCCGGTCCCGGTGGTTGCCACCATCAGCCTGAAAGGCACGGGGTTCGTGAAACACACCAAATCGCGTGCGGACGCGAAGATGATCACTGTGACATTTCAGAACCGGGGGGTACTGGCCGGCCAGCTGGAGCGTGAGATTGAAGCTCTGTTGGCACAAGAGTTGCCTCGTTGAGGGCATGAATTGGTCCAAGGGACAGCCGGTAGTTCTTCCATGAATCCCTGGCGGGGATTTCGCGGCACTGCCTTGCAGCACTTTGTTTTCATTCGGTATCATTACTTTCGATGAAGCGATCCCCGCTGCTACTGATAGTCGTTGCTTGTCTTTGTACATCTGTCCTTGCCAAGTACAAGATAAAGGAATTCAAACCGAAAGCCGCCAAGGAGTACGCTGCTCATCAGGATTTCCAGAACATCGTCATTGCCGCCGACCCGCGTCTGACCGAAGCGGGCGTGCTCGAGCTTTTTGACACTAGGAAGTTGCTCGATCAGCTGATCATGCCGGTGGTCGTTGTCGTGGAGAACAACAATGACTTCGCGATTCGGATCGCTGCGGAAGACATCCTGCTTTTGGACTCGACCGGCGCCCAGATCCCGGGGATGCCTTACGACGAAGTCCTGTTGCGGTTGACGCTAAAGAACCACCTCGGCACATACTCCGGGCGTAAGGAGGTCCTTCTGCGTCAGGTCCGCGACAAGAACATGGTGATGGACTTTGAACACAAGTACTTCGGTGAAAAACTGGTCGCGCCGCACAATTCCGATTACGGTGTGGTCTTCTTCGCTTTCCCCAGCGCCGGAGATCTTAAGGGGACCCGCCTTTACGTTCCCAGGATTCATAACATTACTCAGGACGAACCCTTGATATTCTTTGAGTTTGACCTCGACAAGTCGAAGCAGCAGTAAGCCGATCGCCGATGATCCCCGTGTCTCGAGCCTTTTGATGACGTCTCAGATACATATCGATTTCACGGAGCACCGGTTGTCCAATGGCTTGCAGGTGATCCTCTATCGCGACAACCGGGTCCCGCTCGTCCACGTCAGCCTCTACTACCGGGTTGGTTCGAGCTACGAGCAACCGGGACAGTCGGGGCTCGCGCATCTTTTCGAACACATGATGTTCGAGGGCTCCGAAAACGTTGCCAAAAACGAGCATGGCCGTCTTCTGGATGCGACCGGCGGCAGCTGGAACGCTTCGACGAGTAAGGACCGGACCAACTACTATGCGACTGTCCCGTCTAATTTCCTCGACCTGGCCCTCTGGCTCGAGGCGGACCGGATGCGCTCGCTTCGCATAACGCCCGAAAACTTCGAGAACCAGCGTCAGACCGTCATCGAAGAAAAGAAACAGAGCTACGACAACCGCCCGTACGGACGGGCAAACCTGCGTTTTGATGAGCTGGCTTACACCAACTGGGCGTACGGTCATCCGGTGATTGGCGACGTCGAAGATCTGAAGAGGTTGACTTTGGACGAGGCGGTCGCTTTTCACGAACGGTTCTACGGGCCGGGCAACGCGGTTCTGGTTGTGGCCGGAGACATTAGCGAGGCAAGCGCGCTCGCGAAGATCGAACACTACTTTTCCCCGATCGCCGATCGGACCGACAGGTTCACGCCGGATCTGACAGAACCCGCTCAGCAACAGGGAAAGAAAGAGCTTCATAAGGACATCCTGGCTGCGTTGCCGGCGATCCTGCTCGGCTTTCACATGGCGGAGTACGGCTCCCGCGACCACTACGCGCTCTCCGTCCTGTCGCTCATCCTGACTCAGGGCGAGTCAAGCCGGCTCTACCGAAAGCTGATCTATGACAACAATTGGGTCACGTCGGTCTACAGCGGACCGAATCAGTACATGGGGCCGCAGCTGTTCTCGGTCTGGTGCCAGATTCAGGATGGGAATTCGCCGGAGCGCATTCAGGACGAGTTGTTGGAGGAGCTTCGGCAAATCGGACAGTCGGCGGTTTCCGATCAGGAACTGGAAAAAGCCAGGAACAACATCAGCCACGCTTTCCTGACCCGGCTGACACGTGTTTCCCAGATCGGCGAAGCGCTGGCCAGTTACGCGGTCTTTCTGAACAACCCGGGGGCAATCAACACCGAGCTCGAACGCTTTTTTGACATCGGGGCGAAAGACATTCAGGCGGCGGCTGAGCGCACCTTCACGGCCGAAAACCAGACCGCTATTTTCGTCCTGCCCGGAGGAGGAGGTCCCCGTTGAAGACCGCCCGCCCCAGCGCGACCGGCATTCGCACCGTCAACTACCCGCAGATTCCGGAAGAGCTGCTCCCGAACGGCATGTTGGTGCAGACGATCGAAGACCAGAGGTTTCCGATTGTCTCCGTTCAGGTCGCCTTTCCGGTCGGCCGGGTCCATAACCCCGACGACAACCTTTCGCTGCTCCAACTGGCAGTGGAATCGGTGAAGGAGGGGACGCAGTCTCGTGATGCGCGGACGATTGCCGACCAGATGGACTACTGGTCCATACATTACTCGAGCGAGCTTTTCATGGAGAGCACTCTGTACTCGATTCGGGTGCTCCAAAGACATCTCGAGCGCGGGCTCGACCTCCTGAGCGACCTTCTCCGGCGCCCTGTTTTCCCTACGGACGAGCTCGAAAAGACCCGTCAGCGTTGGACGAGCGTTCTCCAGGCGCAACGGGCCCAGCCGGATTTTCTCGCCAGCGAACGAGCCTACCTGACCTGCTTTGAAGGGCATCCGTACTCAAAGAGCACGGTGCCGATCGAGCACCTGCGCCAGGCTACCAGGGACGGCCTGCTTGACAGCTATGCCCGCAATTATATTCCGGACGGCGCGCTGATCCTTTTCGCAGGTGCCGTCTCGCACAAAGAAAGCGTAGAACTGGCGAGGCGGTTTTTCGGGGACTGGAAACCGGGCGCGGCTGAGCGGATCAGGTACTCTGCCGCTGCCTCACGGCCTGGGAGCATCCTCCTGGTCGATCGTCCGGCCTCGGTTCAGTCGAAAATTCTCGTCGCCTCCCGTGCCTTGCCCGTCACCGATCCCGGAATGGTCGCGCTTCGTTTGGCCAACCAGATGCTGGGGGGCAGTGCCAGCGCCCGGCTTTTCCTGAAGCTGCGCGAGGAGAAAGGGTACACGTACGGGGCGTACAGCAGGTTGAAAACTTACCGCGAAGACGGCCTGTTGCTGGTGAGTACGGGAGTGCGGTCCGAGGTGACGGGCCGAGCCGTTGGCGAAATCCTGCGGGAATTGCATCGTATGACAGAGGATCTGCCCTCGGACGAGGAGCTGTCACGCAGCCGGTCGGAAATCACCGGTGTCCTGATTCGCCAGATGGAAACGGCGGCGTCGATCGGTGCGCTCGAGCTCCGCCGGCGGCTTTGCGGCCTGCCACCCGATTATTACCGGACTCTTCCCTCGGCCTTGCAGCACGTGACTCCCGAAACGGTGCGGGCGATATCTCGCCAGGTTTTCGGCCGAAATCAGCCGGTCATCATCGTCGTTGGCGATCGCAAGGTGGTCGAAAATCAGTTGAAACATCTCGGCGTGATCGAGGTCTTCAACACCCAGGGAAAGCGCCTGTCAACGCCGCCTGCTTAAGGCGCCTACATGAGGCGCGGAGGAGAATAGACCATGCTGGCCTCAGAGCACTACGGAAAGGGAATGGATCACTTTTCGGAAGACCGGCTGGACGAAGCGATTGCCGAATTTCATCGGGCGGTGGAACTGGAACCGGGGTACGCGGACGCCCTGCACGCGCTGGCGATGTGCTATTACCACAAGGGCGATTACGACGGGGCAGTGGAATGGGGCGAGCGCTACCGCGAGGCGGATCCGGACAGTCCTCTCCCCTACACCAGTCTCTCCATGTTCTATCAGGCAAAAGGCATGATCGCGAAGGCCGAAGAGATGGGCGCGCGGGCTCAAGAAGCCGCGAGACGCGAGAAGGGCACATAGACATCGCCTTTGAGAGTGCCGGGTAAGACGCCCCCCCTGCCAGGGGTAGCAGGCGCATCTGGCCGGCCTTTACCTATCGCTTTGCCGGGCGTCGGGTAGACGGACAGGAGGACCCATGGAGCTAAAATCCGTACGACTTGACATTCCTGAAGGCTGTAATCTGATTCTCGGACAGACCCACTTCATCAAGACCGCGGAGGATTTGTACGAGATCATGATCGGATGCTCCGGGCAGGTGAAGTTCGGAGTGGCTTTTTGCGAGGCTTCCGGCCCCTGCCTGATCCGGGTATCAGGAAACGACGAGGGCTTGCAGTCGGTTGCGGTGAAAAACGCCCAGGCTCTGGCGGCCGGGCATACCTTTACTATTGTGCTGCGTGATGCCTTTCCCATCAACTTTCTGAACGCCATCAAGCAATGTCAGGAAGTCTGCTCGATTTTCTGCGCCACAGCCAATCCGGTTGAAGTGATCGTGGCTGAGACAGATCAGGGTTGCGGCGTGCTCGGAGTTGTCGACGGGAGCTCTCCGAAAGGCGTCGAGGGCCCCGACGAGGTCGCGCAGCGTAAACAGCTTCTGCGCCGGTTCGGCTACAAGCTGTGACGGCGGCGGACGGGAGAGATCGCATTTGCAAGGCCGCGCACGAAGCGTTGACAAAAGCCCAGAGGATGCGCCTCGATCCGGCGGGCTTTGCAGAGCTGCGCCATAGCACGATTGGCGTTTACAAACACCCGCCTCAAGGCCGGAACTACAAACGGACGGCGGAACACCCCTCAACCGAGGACCTTTTGAACACCCTTGGAAGCGCAGGCGCTCGCTTAGTGGAGCTCCGAGCGGAGTAGTCGGGACAACCCGGCGGGCCGCAGCGCCTCGTTGAGTGGTTCCCAGTCCCGTTTATTCCGCGAGGGTCGGCCGCTTTTTGCGGCCTACCCTGGGTCACTGGGAGTTTAGGTTTTTTCCCTGTGGGGGAAAAGCAAAGGCGGCCTGACTAGTCCCACACGTACCGTTCGTCGAAATCGACCTGGTATCGGCGAGGAAACT
>JBHGBF010000118.1:0-16046 GCA_041946865.1 Acidobacteriota bacterium
GCATGATGAACTCCAAAGGCGCCTGCCGCTTCGCTCGCAGAAAACTGAGCGGTTACCGGACCGTGACGACCGTGACGCGCGGGATTGTTGTCCACGTGATCCTTGGTTATTCTATAAGGTCAAGGGGGCAAACGATATGGACAGGCGACGTTTCCTCGAGACTCTCTCTGGAAGTGCCGCGACGGCCCTGGCCGCCGGGCCTATGACACAGGCTCAGACACCTTCGGCGCCGCCTCCCAAGTCCCGCCGGCCTAACCCGATCGGCGTCTCCACCTATTCGTTCTGGCGCTTCAAGGGGCCGAAGGAGAACCACCCCATCGAGACGTGTATCGACCAGGCTGCGGAAATGGGATTCGACGGTGTCGAGCTCCTCTTGATGCAGATGAAGTCCGAGGACAACGCCTATCTTCAAAACATCAAGCGCAGAGCATTCCAACGCGGTCTGAGCCTGTGCGGGTTCTCGACCCATCAAGGCTTCGTTTCCCCCCACGCGGAAGAACGGCAGAAGAACATCGATCTGACGATTCATCAGATTGAACTGGCCTATAAGCTTGGAATCCCTACGATGCGGTTGAACACCGGCCGTTGGGGAACGATCAAGTCCTTCGATGACCTGATGAAGAACCGCGGGATCGAACCTCCGCCCGAAGGCTACACAGAAGATCAGGCCTTCGACTGGGTGATCGGCTCAATCGAGAAATGCCTGCCCAAGGCCGAGCAGTGCGGTGTTGTGCTGGGCCTCGAAAATCACTGGGGTCTGGGGCGCACTCCTGAGGGTGTCATTCGAATTGTCGACGCGCTGCGCTCTCCCTGGCTGGCCGTCACGCTCGACACCGGGAATTTCCTCGAGGATCCGTACAGTCGCCTGGAACAGCTCGCATCGCGCACGATCCTCCTGCAGGCCAAGACGTATTACGGTGGCGGCACCTGGTACACGCTGGAGTTGGATTACCCTCGCATTGCGCAAATCATGCGCCAACACAACTACGAGGGTTACGTTTCGCTCGAGTTCGAGGGAAACGAGGACCCGAAGACTGCCTTGCCGAAAAGCCTCGCGGTCTTGCGCAAAGCGTTCAGCTGAGGACCTCCGACACGCTCTTGTCGTGATAGCGGCCCAGCAGGTCATCGGCTCCCCCTGGAGCGGAGTAACAAACAGAAAAGCCTGGAAGCTTGCCCGCTTCGGGAGCGTCTGGAAAACGACACGTCCGCTTGCTCTTGGCGTGGCTCGGTACGACACGGCAGACATCTGTCTGGCAGCACGCTAGAATATCAACCGATCCATGGCAAAGATACTCGTCACCGGCCTGAATCCCGCCTGGCAGAAGGTCCTGGAGTTCGAGGAACTGAAAGCCGGTCACGTGAACCGGGCGCTTAGCTCGACGGAGTTGGGCTCCGGCAAGGGGTTGAACGTAGGCCTTGTCCTCGGTCGCCTGGGACACGAAGTTTCACTCGTGCAGGTTTTGGGCGGAATTAACGGCGCCCGTTTGAAAGCCTATTGTCGCGAGCGGCGGATTGAGTCGGTGGACATCGATGTAAGGTGTGAAACTCGGGTCTGTTCGACACTGATAGACTGGGCCACAGGGCAAGTGACGGAGTTGATCGAGCCCTTCTCAGTGGTGGCCGAAGAACGGGTGAAGGAGCGGCTGCTGAACGCACTGAAGGCGGGTTCCGGGTGGGACGCCCTGATCATGTCTGGCAGCGCGCCGGCGGGCCTTGAGCCAGGGGTTTACCTCGAAATCGCACGCCAGGCGCAGGCCCCCCTTGTCGTCCTCGACGTGGTCCGGGAACTGACGTCTGAGCTGCTCACCCAGGCTCACGTCCTGAAGATCAACGCGCACGAGCAGCAGGAGCTCAAGAGGCGCGGCGTGACTCACCCGCTCATTCTCGTCACCGATGGCCCACGCACAGCGCGCCTGTTCGACCGCCGGACGGGCAGCATGCAGGAGACCTGGTATCGACTGCCGGCCTTGAGCGGAGTTCGGAATCCCATCGGGGCGGGTGACACCGTCACTGCCTGGCTGACCCATGAATTGTTGCGCGGAAAGCCGGTGACCGACGCCTTCCGGCAGGCGCTTGCCGCGGGTTCCGCCTCCTGCCTGACTCTCTTGCCGGGCGAGTACGACGAGGGGAAAAGGCAGGAGATCGCGGCGCAGATTGAGGTGAGAGTCCGGCGCCCGGGATGATGAAAACCGGCACCACCCCCTTCAGGATGCGCCTCCCGACCCCGTCCGCGTGCGCGGCTCGTAAACTCATTTAGCCGGTGGTAATTCTCCGGCCGTCTCAGCGTGACCGGAGACCTGGTTTTTCCTCACCGTTACCCGCTGGGCGTGGGCGCCTGTCCAGACAGCCGCTTTCTGATTGCCCCTACCGGTGGACCGGATCGTGTTCTCTTCGATCACGATGTCGTTCGTGTGTCCACCGACGAAGAAGCCGTAGGCTGGTTTCCCCCCGGTCCCGTTGTTCTCGATGACGTTGTCCCGGAAAGTATTCCGATGTCCGCCGTTGGCTTCCGTCTCCTGGCGGAAGCAGACGCCATGCTCCCCGTTCTCGAAGACATGGTTCTGCTCGAAGAGGTTGTCGGTGTCCTGATGTCCAATCGAGATGCCGTACCTGCCGTTTGCGTACAAGACGTTCTTCCGAAAAACGCCGCGCTGGACGCGCCAGCACAGGAAGACGCCGTCCTCTTTGTTATGGTGGCTTATGTTCTCCTCGACTATCGAACGGACCGAGCCTGTGCCGGGGTGAAAACCCAGGCCACCGCCGTTTGAGGCCTCACAGTGGCGAACAGTGATGTCTTCGGTGATCTGCCAACTGAACGAGTCGCCGTTGAAGTTCGTGACGTGAACCCCGTCCACCGTGCAGTTCCGCGACTTGTGGAGATAGACCCCACCGCCGCGGCAGCCGTTGATGTAGTCACTGGTCGCCTTGTTACCATCCACTGTCAGGTTCGCGATCCGGACGTTCTCGACGTCAACCGCTTCAATGGGCGAAAACGCGTTGGAGATCACGCCGTCTTCGCTCGACAGGTAATCCTGAACCGTGCGGTTGTCCAGGTACAGGACATCGCCTTGGATCGCGGTCACCGTGGCGGTGGTGACATCCCAGCCCTGGTTATGCTGCCGGTCATAGAGCTGAATCCCTGAACCGACCCTGAAACCCGAAGGATCCTTGACTCTGACCTTTTGCATGCCGTAGTCGGCATCAACGGTGAAGCTGGTTTTGAATCCATCGCACTTCTTTAATACCGTGTCCGGCCCGGCGCCTTCCAGGGAGACATTGCTTGCCAGGCGCACCGGCCCGTACAGAATGAAGGTCCCTTTGCTCAAACGCACGGTTCCCCCACCTCGAGTCTTCAAAGCATCGATCGCGAGTTGAATGGCGCGCGAGGTAAAGCCTGGAATATCGGCATCAGCCCCACCCACGATAATGACTTCCGGCGCGCGATTGATCTGAACCAGGGCGTCCGGCAGTCCCGATGTCTGCCCGAAGGCCGGCGTCACGACCATGACCCAAACGGCAAATGAAAGGTTGAATCTCATGCGGTTAAAGGTATCAACGTGACGTGGGGGCTGCAAGACCGGCTGGTGACGTGACAAGGTCCCGCCGAAAACGGATCGGGACCGGCCGAGGAAGCGCTCCGATCGGCAGTGCCTGCCACCCCGTTCGAGGCAAGTGTTTTGCCTTCTCCCTCGTATTTACGGTGAATCGACGGGCGAGCCGGTGTTACCATGCGCTTATGGCGGTGTGTTCTTCGCGGTACCGCCGGCTCGGTTTACCTATGCACTCACTTTCTCGCAGGCGCTTTATTCGTAAGTCTTTTGGGTTTGGGACGGCGGCTGCCGTCCTTCCCCGCTTCGCGCTCGCCCGACCCGTTCCTCCGAGCGATCGGATCGCACTCGGATTCATCGGACTGGGATTTCAGGGGCTGAGCCAGTTGCGAGGCGGGCCGTGGGCCGAAAGAGGAGGCTTCATCGGCCGCAGTGATGTCCGGGTCCTTGCCGTCTGTGACGTCAACCGGCTGCGGAAGGAAGCCGCCCAGAAGGCTGTCAACGAGTATTATGGCGACCAGGACTGCGCCGCGTACCACGATTACCAGGAGTTGCTGGGTCGTAAGGACATTGATGCCGTCGTGATCGCGACCGGGGACCGGTGGCATGCGCCTCTCTCGATAGCGGCTGCCGTGGCGGGAAAGGACATTTACTGCGAGAAGCCGCACACACTGACCATTCGCGAAGCGCAGCTCGTCGCTCAGACCATGAAGCGCTACGGCACAGTCTTCCAGGTCGGAACTCAGCAGCGCTCCTGGTACGAGTTTCGCTTTGCCTGCGAGCTGATCAGGAACAGCTACATCGGGCACGTCGAAAGCGTCACCGTAAACGTCGGCGGTCCTCCAGCCTGGCACTGCGACGCCCCGGCAGAGCCGGCACCCGCCTGGCTGGATTGGAACCGATGGCTCGGCCCGGCGCCCTGGCGGCCCTACACGTCCAAGATTGCGCCCTCCGGCTGGATGGCCTTTCGCGATTATTCAGGCGGCGAGATGACAAACTGGGGGGCGCACATGTTCGACATCGCTCAGTGGGCCCTCGGGATGGACGAGAGCGGGCCTATCGAAATATTCCCACCGGACGGCAAAAGCTACCGGGTCCTGACCTACAAGTACGCCAACGGCACGAGCATGACCCGCGGTCCCATCAGCCGGGACGTTCAAGGAGTCCGGTTCGCAGGCAATCGCGGCTGGATCGAAGTCAGCAGGGATCATCTGGACGCGTCGCCGGCCACATTGCTGCGCCATCGCATTGCGCCGCATGAGCTTCATCTCCACGAGAGCCACAACCACCAGGCGGATTTTCTGGATGCGGTTCGGACCAGGCGTCGTCCGGTCAGCGACGCGGAAGTCGCGAAGCGATCCATCACCGTGTGCCATCTCGGGAACATTGCGTATTGGCTGAATCGGCCTCTGTGGTGGGATCCCGAGAGAGAGGACTTCGTGGATGACCCGCTGGCAAGCCGGATGCTGGACAGAGAAGCGAGGGTGATCGGGGATGGAAACTAACCGGGAGGGGCAGGCAGGATGCCGGAGCTTCAGTCCTGTGCCCGCAGTCAGCGGCTCGACTCGTCACAGAAAGCGACGACTGATGAGAATGCCGAGCTTCGTTTTGTTCACGCTGCTCGCTCTTCTGGCTTCCGTCACTCACGCCCAGGACATTTCCTCGCTCCTGGAGCAAGCCAGGAGCTACGACTTCGGCAAGGACAGCCAGGCGCTTGTCGCCCTCGAACAACGAATCGTAACTGAATCCAAGAGCGAGCCGAGCCGGATCAGTATCGCTCAGAAACTGGGCACCGAGCTGCGGCGTCCGGACACGACCAAGGGCTTCAAGCAATTCATTTGCCGTCAACTGGCCCTGACCGGTACGGCTGCCGAAGTTCCCTTTCTGGCCGAACTCCTCGCCGACCCGGATCTATCCGACATGGCCCGATACGCGCTGGCCCGCATCGACGATCCTCGATCGGACGTTGTGCTTCGAGCCGCGCTTCCTGGCGCACGCGGGAAAATTCTGCTGGGAATCATCGACACAATCGGAAACCGGCGTGACGCGGACGCGAGCGATCAACTGGTCCAGATGCTCAGTTCCCCGGAACCTGCCGTTCAGGCAGCAGTGGTCACGGCGCTCGGCCGGGTGGCGAGCTCGGCGGCCGCGGAGGCGTTAAGACGAAGGGCAGAGACGCTCCCCGCCCCGTTGCCGGACGGTCTTGCCGACGCGTGCCTGGTGGCGGCCGAGAGGCTGAGCGCGACGCCGCTGCGGGAAGCCCACACCCTGGCGCTTTCGGAGCAACTGTTACGGGCGGTTTTCAGGAAAACCACCACTCCTCATTTCAAGGCCGCTGCTTTGAAAGGACTGCTGGCCCGGGGCGAAAAGGAAGACCTCTCGCTCCTGGTCGAGACGCTGAAGCGTGGCCACGCCGATCTGCAACGCGCGGTCGCAGCCACGGTTGTCCCGGAGCTCGGGAACCTTCCGCAGATCGATGCCGTTTGCGGTCTTTTTCCGCAACTGCCGCCAGACGTCCAAATTATCGTCCTGGGCGCCTTTGCTGGATACGGCAGCGACGCGGCAAATGCAGTCGCCACGGTTCGAGAAGCGGTCAACAGTCGCGATCCGGGCGTGCGTGTCGCCGCCATTTGGGCTCTGGCCTCTTTGGGAGATTCGTCTGACCTGGACAAGCTCATCAGTCTCGCCCTAAAGGGGATCCCGGAAGACCAGAGACAGGCCCAAAAGACGCTCGTCTTGATGTCACACCCGGGCGTCAACGCCCGCCTGGCACAGCTTCTCGCCGCTGGAGATGAGAAGTCACAGACAGTGCTGGTCGAGATCCTGGGTGAAAGGCAGGCTCGGGAAGCCTCATCCCAACTTATCGATCTGGCCAGAACCCGAACCGGAGCACTGGCCAGAGAGTCGATCAAGGCGCTAGGACTGGTCGGAGGCCCGGACGAACTGACGCCGGCGGTCCAAATCATGTTGAGCAGTCAGGCCGAGCTGCAGGAGGAGGCCGTTCAGGCGGTCGTGGCCCTGGCACGCCGCGCTGAATCGGAATCGGAATGTTCCGCGATGCTCGCTCAGAAATATGAGGAAGCAGGCGTGACCCCGGGCGCCCGTTTGGCCATCGTCCGCGTGCTCGGTCGCCTCGGCGCTGCCCCCGGCCTGCCGGTCATCCTCGCTGCCCTGAAAGAGCCGGATCCGGAATTATCCAGGGAGGCTGTCACCGCTGCTTCCAACTGGCCGGACGCCAGGCCGGCGTCGGACCTCCTCCGGATCGCGAGAGAGTCCTCGGACGCTACACAGAAAGTGCTCGCGCTGCGAGGATACCTGGAACTGGTAGAACGTGACCACGACCTTTCGCCGGACGCGAAGGTGCGTTTGTACGAAGCCAGTATGGCGCTGGCCCCGGGGGACGGTGAAAAGCAGCGGGTTTTCTCAAAACTCGGTCAAGTGGCGTCATTTTCGGCATTGAACCTGGCCGTCAAGCTGGCTGGGAATCCCCCTGGAGAAGAGGCGGTCGCGGCGGCGGTTTCCGTAGCCGAAAAGGTGTACGCGGAGAACACCGGCCTCGCACGGTTGATTGTCGAGAGGATGATGGAATCAACCCGTAACGAGAAGCTGGCCGAAAGATGCCGGAACGTGCTCACGCAGATCGAAAAGCAGGAATCGGGTCGCCCCGATTCCTTCCCGGTGTTTCGCGTCGTCCCGATCAACCCCGACTCCCGTTTCGAGGCGGCAGCGATGGTCGATATCAACCGCGACGGCCGTCTTGACATTTACTGCGGCGGATTCTGGTACCGGGCGCCGGACTGGACTCGGCATTGGGTTCGACCGGTTGCCGAGCAGGACGGCTTCTTCCTGGATCTCGGCGCGATACCGGCGGATATCGATGGAGATGGATGGACGGATATCGTCAGCGGCAGCTGGCACGGGAAAGACGTCTTCTGGATTCGGAACCACGGCGGGACCGGGGTGCCTTTTGAGACGATTGAAATCGACCAGCCCGGAAACCTTGAGACGTTGATTCGTCTTGATATCAACGGAGATTCCCGCCCGGATTTCCTTCCTAATACAGTGCAGTCGATTCACTGGTACGAGTTTCGCCGCGATGCCGATGTCGCTTTCGCCGCGCGCTGGATTCGACATGATCTTCCAGGCGGGGCGGCCGGTCACGGGGTCGGGGCAGGCGACATTAACGGCGATGGCCGCGTCGATATTGTTTCCCCTAGGGGATGGCTCGAACAGCCGCGAAGAGCCGAGGTTCCCTGGATCTGGCATCCGCAGTTCGACCTGGGCAGCGCCAGCGTGCCGATTCTGGTCTGCGACGTGAACCGGGACCATTACCCGGACCTCGTGTACGGGAACGCGCACGGGTACGGCCTGTACTGGCTGGAGCAGGCGCCGGTCGGGGAAAAGGTCCAGTGGCAGAATCACCCGATCGATACGACCTGGTCCCAGCCTCACTTCCTTCTGCAAGCTGACCTTGACGGCGATGGAATGGAGGAGATCGTGACCGGGAAGCGTTACTACGCGCACAACGGCAACGACCCGGGTGCGGACCATCCGCTCTGTGTTTACGCCTATCGTTACGACGCGCGTACGGACAAGTGGAGCCGCCACCGAGTTCACGAAGGCGGCCGGGTGGGTTTCGGTATCTCCACGATGGCGGGTGATATCGACAAAGACGGCGATATGGATCTGCTGGCCCCCGGAAAAAGCGGCCTTTATCTACTGGAGAATCAGCTGCGGAAGTAACGAGGCATTCTTGCTGTTACGATTAGGATTATGAGCTTCGGCGTTGTTCTGGACGAAGTCTTCGTCGAACACCGCAACCCCGCCGGGCACCCTGAACGCCCGGAGCGGATCAGGGCGTTGATCGAGGCGCTCGCTGAATACCCCGGCCCGGTTTCACGTTTCGAGCCTCGCCCCATTGACGAAAGACATCTGCTGGCGGTTCACGCGCCGGAATACGTAAACCGGATCCGAGCCACGCAGGGTTTACGTGAACGGGATCTCGATCCGGACACTCACACGAGTCCCCGCTCCTATGAAGTGGCCTGCCTCGCTGCGGGCAGCGCGATCCGCCTGCTCGAGCTCATACGCGAAGGCCGTATTCAGGCGGGCTTCAGCCTGGCCCGTCCGCCCGGCCACCATGCAACTCGCAACCGGGCCATGGGTTTCTGTCTTTTCAACAATGCCGCCGTAGCCGCTGAATGGGCAATCCACGAGCAGCTGGCTCGACGCGTGGCCATTTTCGACTTTGACGTTCACCATGGTAATGGGACACAGGAGATTTTCTGGACCCGGTCCGACGTCCTGTACATTTCGAGCCACCAGTTTCCACACTATCCGGGAACCGGCGCTTTCAGCGAGGTCGGAGCAGGCCCCGGCCGGGGTTTCACGGTCAACTTCCCGGTCCCGGCCGGGCGGGACGACGCCTTCTTCGTTCGTCTGTACAACGACCTGGCGAAGCCTGTCGTCCGGGAATTCAAGCCGGATTTGATCATCGTCTCTGCCGGCTATGATGCGCACACGAACGATCCGCTGGCCGGAATGAGGATGACCCGGGAGGGGTTTGGCGCCATCACTTCCTCGATCACTGGGGTTGCCAGGGAACAATGCCAGGGCCGGGTTCTTTTCGTTCTGGAGGGCGGTTATCACCTGAAGGGGCTCACCGACGGCGTCCTGACCACGATTGATGCGGTGCTCGGTCGGCGCGACTTCACACCCCTTTACTCAAGGCAAAGCCGTGAGTTTGAGGCTTACCGGGAAATCGCGCTCCCCCACCTGCGTGCCCACTGGAAGCTTTCGTAACCTTATTCAGCTCGTGCCGCTCGGCCGGACCGCGGGGGCGTGACCCGAGGTGAAGCGCGGAGGCTTGCTGACGGGAACGGTCAGGGTGAAGCGGCTTCCTGACCGAGGAGTGCTTTCGACTGCCATCTTCCCGCCCACCAGCTCAAGCCGCTCGCGGATGCTGAAAAGTCCAAATCCGTTACAGGACGCGTGGCCAGAGGGGCTCTGTCCCGGGTCGAACCCCACACCCTGGTCGCTGACGACAATACGCAGCTCATTCTCGGTCTGGCCGACCCAGACCTCAGCCTTTTGCACCTGAGCGTGCTTGACGACATTGAACAGGAGCTCGCGAGTGGCTTGAAAGAGGAGCACGCGGACATCCTGACTGCCCGGGTCAGCTTCTTCGTCGGCAGTGACCTTGACGGCCAGTCCGTGCTTCGTTTTCATCCAATCGCCCAGCCACTCCAGGGCCTGCGCGAGTCCCCGGTCATAGAGGACCGGCGGGCTGAGTTCGAACGTCAATGAGCGGGTGACCTGGATTGATTCGGTGAGGATCTGGTCAATCTGCCTGACAGTCTCGCGATTCGCTTCGGGGCTCGACTCGCCGTTCAGCCTTTGCACATAGAGCTTGGCCGCGACGAGCAGTTGTTGGAGATGGTCATGGATCGCTTGGGCCAGCCGGCGCCGTTCGCGCTCCTCTGCCTGGGTCAGCTGTCCCGCCAGGGAGCGCAATTGCGCGGTCCGCTGCTCAAGGGCCAGCAGGGCCCCGCGCAGATCGGACGTGCGTTCCTCGACCCGCCTCTCCAGTCTATCCGCCAGGCGCCGATATCTCTCCTCGCTGCGGCGAAGCTCCTTTTCCATCCGCTGTCGCTCGATGGCGTAACGGATGGCGCGAGCTATCTGACGCTCATCGGTCTGTCCTTTTATGAGGTAGTCCTGGACTCCGTGGCGGACCGCCTCTATGGCCAGCGTCTGGTCACTCAGGCCGGTTAGAACGACGACCGGCACGCCGGGCACCTCCCGCTGAATGCGCACGAGGGTTTCGACCCCGGAGCTGTCAGGAAGTGAAAGGTCCAACAGCACGACATCGAAACTCTGTCTGCCGAGTCGAACCAGAGCCTCGTCCAGCCGCTCCACGTGCGTGACCTTGAAACGTTCAAAACCCACGTCAACAAGATGCTCCTGAAGGAGCGCGGCGTCCGATGCGCTGTCCTCGACGAGCAAGACACTGAGAGCACGTGTCTTCATAATTGGATTCCCATTACCCTTTGATCTTCAGCTGCATCTCCGACCTCTCCGGCAAAGTCACAACCGCCAGCCAGAAGTTTTTGATTGATCGTACCACCCGCAGGAAATCTTTGAAAACAACGGGTTTGGTGATGTAGCAATTGCATTGGAGCTGATAAGCTCGCAAGACATCTTCTTCGGCACGCGACGACGTGAGAACCACGACCGGTATCGTCTTCAGATTCGGGTCGGACTTCAGCTCGGCCAGCACTTCGCGCCCATCCTTCCGAGGCAGGTTCAGGTCAAGCAGGATCAGGTCCGGGCGGGGAGCCTCGGCATATATGCCTTCGTGACGCAGGAAAGCCAGGGCCTGCACTCCATCCTGCACCGCGCTCAAGTGGTTTGCGACTTTGGCTTCCGAAAGCGCTTCGATGGTCAAGTCCGTATCACTGGGGCTATCCTCGACCAGCAGGATCTCGACAAGGTGGCCTCCGTTGTACGCGGTCATGAAAGATTCTCCTTCACAGGAATCGTAAAGTAGAACAGTGACCCTTTTCCCGGCTCGGAGTCAACCCAGATTCTTCCGCCATGGCGCTCCACGATCTTCTTGCAGATCGCCAGACCTATGCCTGTGCCAGGATACTTCATTCGGGTATGCAGTCGCTGGAAGAGCAGGAATATCCGCTCCTGGTACTGTGGCTCGATGCCGATTCCATTGTCTTGCACCGAAAAAAGCCAGAATCCCCGCCGTTTCTTTACGCTGACGTGGATTTCCGGGGGGCGGTCACTGCGGAACTTGATGGCGTTGCCAATCAGGTTTTGAAACAGCTGCGCGATCTGCGTGGCGTCGACATCAAGCACCGGCAGGGCATCGGCCTTCACCTTCGCGCCCGCTTCCTGCAGGCTGACTTTCAAGCCGCTCAAGGCAAGGTCGAGTACCTTATTTAAATCCGTGCTTTCGAACCGTTTCCCCTGAGTACCTAGCCGGGAGAACGCCAACAGATCGACGATCAGGGTCTGCATCCGGGCGGCTCCGTCCGAAGCGCCGGCGATGAATTGAAGGGCCTTGTCATCCAGCTTGTCGCCATACCGGTGCTGCAGCAGTTCGACGTAGCCGGCGACCGCTCTCAAGGGTTCCTGCAAGTCGTGCGAGGCAACATACGCGAACTGCTCGAGGTCCCGGTTCGAGCGCGCCAGCTCTTCGGCCGTCTCGCGCAAGCTTTCCTCGGCGCGGCGCCGCTCGGCAATTTCCGTTTGCAGTTGAGAATTGGCGGCCTGCAGCTCACTGGTCCTTTGCTTGACCAGCTCTTCCAAGTGATCGCGGTACCTGCTCAATTCGGCTTCCGCTCGGAAGCGGTGAATCGCTTCACCAATCAACGGCGCCAGAGATTCGAGCAGGGCTACCGCGGATGCCGAAAAATGAGCCGGCCTGTGGTCGGCGAGGTGGACTGCCCCCAGCACCTGATCCCGGTAACGAATGGGAATAACCACCAGGGACCTGTAGCCGAATTCCATGCAGTTGCCTCGATAGCGGCGTTTCTGCTCCTCAGACAGGCTCTCCACGAAGTCAGTGGTGTCTTCACATCGGAAAGAGCCGGCGGGCGTCATCAGTGGTCCTTCCTGCTCCTCGGTCCTCTCGGTGACGGCGCGAATGCAGATACACCGGTCTGTTTCCAGAGAGAGCCTGTTCTCCAGCGCCAGGAAGTCGCTGGGGAGGCCGACACAGGACGCAAACGGAATCTCCCTGTTCTCGTCCGTTATCCGAATACCGACTGCCTCGCAGTTGCTCCAAGTGCGGATCACCTCAACCGCGGAGTCAAGGTATTCCTGGCTGGAGTTTTTCAAGGCAAAGAGTTCCAAAAGAGAATTGGTGAGATCACGGCGCTCCTGAGCGGCTTTCAGTTCCGTGACATCCCGAGCGGCGGCAAAGACACCCTGCACTTCTCCAGCTTCGTTCCGATAGACGGTGGCATTGTAAAGCACGTCAGTCGTGCGGCCGGACGTGTGTCGAATGGTCAGGGGGTAATCGCGGATCTGGCCCTCGGAGATGACCTTCTGGTATCCGATATTCGCCCGATCCGGCTCAGTGAAGTAGTCCGAAAAGTTGCTCCCGATCAACCGGTCGCGGCCGAGCCCGGTTGCCAATTCGGTGGCCTGATTGACGTCCGTGATCTTACCCTCCGGGCTGATTGTAACCAGAGGGTCAAGGCTCGCCTCGATGAGGCTGCGGGCGTACCGCGAGACCGCCCGGAGCTCCTCTTCCATTCGCTTGCGGTCGGTCACGTCGCGAGCCGCGGCGAACACACCCTGCGTTTCTCCAGCTTCGTTGCGGTAGACCGTCGCATTGTAGAGCACCTCTGTGGTCCGGCCGGACGTGTGTCGAATGGTGAGAGGATAGTCGCGCACGAAGCCCTCGGAAATGACCTTTCGATAGCCTTCGTTGGCCTTGTCCGGCTCAGTGAAGTAATCGGAGAAATTGCTGCCGATCAGCCGTTCCCGGGTAAGGCCTGTTGCCAGTTCCGTGGCTTTGTTGACGTCCGTGATCTTGCCTTCTTGACTGATGGTGACCAACGGATCCAGGCTGGCTTCGATCAGGCTGCGGGCGTACAGCGAGGCGCTGCGCAGCTCTTCCGCCATCCGTTCGCGTTCGGTAATGTCCCGTGCGATAGAGGAGACGCCCACAATGGTACCGTTCGCGTCCTTGATCGGAGAGACGGTCAGCACGACCGTAATCCTGCGCCCGTCTCGTCTGATCCGCACCGTCTCGTACTGTTCGAACCGTTGCCCCCGCCGGATCCGTTCCAGAATGCTTGAGGAGTCGTCGCCCTGATCGGGCGGCACCAGGACCGAGACCGGCTTCCCTATTATTTCCTCGGCAGTATATCCGTACATCCTTTCTGCGCCTTTGTTCCAGCTCGTAATCAGACCGTCGAGGGTTTTTCCGATGATTGCGTCGTTGGAGGACTCAACGATCGCCGCCAGCTGCAAGTTGATCCGATCCGATCTTTGGCGCTCAGCGATCTCGGCCCGGAGCGATTCGTAAGCGGTTCGCAGCTCCCGTGTCCGTTCTTCCACACGCTGTTCGAGAGCGTTCTTGGCCTTGTGCAGGGCTTCTTCCGCCCGTTTCCGGTCGATCGCAATGGCCACCTGGTCGGCCACGGTTCGCATGAGCGAAATATCGTCAGCGTCAAATTGCGTCCGATTCCGGGCGCCGAAGGAGAGCGTACCCACGACCCGGCCCTGCGAGATGAGGGGGTGGCAGGCATAAGCCTGAATGCCATAGGACTTCACCAGCTCGGTGCCGGGGTCCGATTTCACTCCGATATCCCCGCAGATGATCGGCCGGCCGTTCAACGCGACCCGACCGCAGACCGCCTCGCCGTAGTCCAGCCATTCGATCCTGCGGGCCTCGTCTTCCGGAATGCCAGCATACGCGTTCAGGCGGAGCTGGTGCTTCCCCTCGTCGACCAGGTAGTTGAAGAATACCTGACAGTCCATGAATCCCATCACCTTGCGACAGAGGGCGTCGACAACCGCTTCGGGTGAGTCCGTTTTGAGCAGCTGGCTGGCCGTCTCAGAGAGGATGTCGAGTCGCAGGTTTGTCTTGGTCAGCTCGTCTTCACGCCGTTTGCGATCGGTGATGTCGAGAAACAGCGTGGCGAACTGCCGTTCGGCCGGGGCAAAGGCGATAACTCCGTAATCCTTCTGCAAAGAGTCGGCGCGTTGCTCGAGGTAAGTCGGCTGGCCTGACAACGCGACTTTGCCGTAGGCCTCGATCCAGGACGGCTCGATTTCGGGCAAGACCTGGCGGACCGTCCGTCCTACGACCTGTTCCTTCTTCAATCCGGTCAGGCGTTCGAAAGCCGGGTTAACCTCCAGAAAGCGGTAGTCGCTTGGGATACCGTCCGGGTCGCAGATGATCTCGTGTAACGCAAAGCCCTCGCTCATGGCGTTAAAAAGCGTATGGTAGCGCCGCTCCGACTGGCGTACCCTCTCGCGAGCCTCTTTGAGCGAGGAGGCTTCGATCAGGTCCCATCCTTTCTCGCTGCGAATGAGCGCGAACTGATGATTGCGCAGGACATCCAGAATTTCGGCCGCGCCGCATTTGGCAAGCGAGTACGTGCAAAGCGCCATCATCCGGTGTTTCCCGATCACGCTGTTGATGGCCTCTTCGTAATCTGCGAAGTCTTTCCAGTTCGCTTTCTCGAGCCAGGCGGTATTGCCGGTCAGCCGGAGTCCCTCGTAGCCTTTCTCCAAAGCTTCTTCCAGCTTTTCGACCCACCCGTTCAGAACGCGGTCCAGGTCGAAAGAGCCGCCCTTCAGGTACCATTCGGAATATGGCAGGATTTCGATCTGACCTCTTTTCAAATAGTCGTCAAAGCCTGGGATGGCTCGGCGCAGGGATGACTTTGCCTGCCGTTCGGTCAAAGGCGTCGAAGTCACCCACATGCAGAACTCATTGTTTTCCAAGCCTGCTTTGAAGTAAGGAACCAGGATACTGGTCAGGTCATGGCGGGTCCGGTAGAACTGACAGAAATGCGTGCCCCAAGGTGCGTCACCGATGATATCAATGCCGGTTTTCCTCATTCAGCACTCCCGTCTCGTCGATTCTCACGAGTCTAAGCCACCGACGATCGCTTCACCCGAGTGGTTCTTCCAAACTAGACGCTGACTTTGTCGAGACGCTGAGCGGACAGGATGTCCCCGCGCTGAAGGATATCACAAGTATCGGTTTGGTTCTTCAAGCGACCTCTTTGTGAAACTCGGGCTCTGCTTCTGCGATCCTGGAACTTGTTATAATTCTGCCTCTAACAGAGGAGGAACCAGATGCAGCTCTTCTTTCGTGTGACCGCTTTGGCCGTCGTAGCAGTTCTCTTTTCGGTTTCTCAGCCCGATCTTTGGGCCCAGGGACAGCGCGTCCGCGCCAGCCTGAAAGCCGGTGTCAGCCAGGTTCTGGGGATCGATACCAGCATCACGATTCAGTACAGCCGGCCCGGTGTCAAAGGCAGGAAAATATGGGGCGAATTGGTCCCCTATGGGATGGCCCCGGGAAACAACTACTCACAAGGCAAACCATTCCCCTGGAGAGCAGGCGCCAACGAGAAAACGACCATCGAATTCAGCAAGGATGCCACAGTGGAGGGCAAGCCCCTGCCTGCAGGCAAGTATGCGATCTTCATGCTTCCCGGAGAAAGCCAGTGGACCATCATCTTCAGCAAGAACACCACCGGCATGGCCTTCATCTACAACGAGGCAGAGGATGCGCTGCGGGTCACGGTCAATCCCGTGAAGGCGCCCCACCAGGAATGGCTGCAATACGGCTTTGACGACCTGGCAGGCACCTCCGCAACGGCGTACCTGCACTGGGAGACGCTCAAAGTCCCCTTCAAGATCGCGGTAGCCGAACCGCCCGCCCCGCCCGCCACCCAGTAGGGCAATGGCATTCACATAAGGGAGGGGGCTTGCTTTTTCGGAGTTCATCATCTCCCT